>CBQWHS010000151.1:0-8099 GCA_967728665.1 uncultured Chryseosolibacter sp.
TGGAAAAGTGAAAAGTATAAAGTCAAAAGCCGAAGGCCAGTGCTTCAAGCTGATGGTTGCACTGTAGTTTTGCAATCTTTCAAATTGCATAATCGTCAATCGATCGCACACGATGGGCAGGTTTAAATGAGGCCGCGCCTTTGGCATTATTTAGATCTCGCCCTCTCTTTGTTACTTTTCTTTTTGCGAAGCAAAGAAAACGTAAGAAGATAACGACCTGCTGTTGTAGCTTGATCATCATAGTCAATACAGAAATACAAATACATTTTACCGCAAAGAGCGCAAAGGATCTTTGTGCATTACTTACAAAAATTCTTTGCTCCTTATCCATTTACGGATCAAAATGTTTCGTTTGAATACAAGAGGACGCAAAGAGTGTCGGCAAATAGAACGTTCATGCTGGACGAACTTCGTTCGTTGGAAACTTTATAATTCTGAGAATTGAATTTCAAGGTACGAGTACCGCGAACTAAGTTTGTGGGGCGCGCTGGCCCGATCTAAATGCGGGCGTGCTCCGGCATGCGCGTAAGGCAGCATTATTTAGATCTCGCCTTTCTTTTCTTTGGTGAAGCAAAGAAAACGTAAGTAAACAAATGACCTGTTGTAGATGCTCTACGAGCCATTTTAAAACATGTTGTCAACTAACTGCCGAACAGGCTAAGTATTGAAGTACCTGTTCAATCACTTAGAACATATTTTATTGCGGACTTTAGCTTCCACTTTCATTCCAAGCCCTTCTGCCTGTTTAATATCAGCACAAGCTTCGTCATTCTTTTTCAACTTTGCTTTCGCCATCGCACGGTTGTAAAATGCCAGACTATAGTCAGGATAATAGATCAACGCCACACCATAATCTTCAATTGCGTCTTCGTAACGCTCCAGTTTTACCAAAACGTTCCCACGATTAAGCCAGCCCTTTGCAAAATCATTTTTGATTTCGATCGCTTTGGTATAATCGCTAAATGCGCCTTTGAAATCTTTTAACTTTTCTCGTGCAAGTCCACGGCCCATCCAAACTTCGGCATTCGCACTATCGATCTCTAATGCCCTCGTGTAATCCTCAATAGCTCCCTGGTAGTACTTACTTTCAAATCGCTGTTGCGCTCGCTCAAGATATGGATAAAGCATGGTTGAGTCTGCGTCTATGGTCTTGCTCAATCGCTCCTCAACAGACATCGGAAGGTTCTTAGTTTGTGATGCGTTCAAATTATGCTTAGCCAGCGTATGCTCCGGATTAATAGTCAGGGCGTGCTGAAAATCTGCTTGCGAAGTGGTGTCATTCAAACTTTGCTTGGCGAGACCACGATTGACGAAATAGTCTGCTTCACGCGGATTCAAACGTATGGCGGAGTCAAAGTGGATCTTTGCCTGTTCAAAATTCTTAAGCTTGAATTCTGCGAGTCCAAGATAATTGAAGATATAAGATCTGTGATTGCCATTGGCGGTCATTGTCATCATCGGACTTTTATCGCCAACGGACATCGATTGCTTGTAAAAAATGGAGTTGGTTTCTCCTGATGGGGGCAAAGTCAACAACTGAGTAAAATCTTCTCTGGCCTGTTGATAGAATCCGACTCGATATCGAATCACGCCACGGTTTAGCAATACTTCTTTATTATCCGGAAACTTGTCGAGGTAAATGCTGTAGTCGATCAGTGCTCCGTCAAATTCCTTTTGTTGCTCCCGAATGGTGCCTCGAAGTGCATATGCTTCCATGTAGTCGGGGCTTTGCTGAAGACACAGATCCAGAAGTTCAAGAGCCTCGCCGTATTTTGAAGCGATAAAAGCCGACTCGGCCAACTCGTAAAGCACCGCTGCTTTTTTCAATTTTTCCTGACTGTAGAGAGCGATGCTCCAACACCAAAAAACGATCAGAATGTTTGCTTTAACAATACTAGACATGGCGACTTAATGCAATAAATTTAGTCAACAATCCCTGACTTCATTCAAACCCTTTCAATCGAATTGCTGTTATTTACACATATGGAAACCAAAACCAAAAAATCTTCTAAAAGGCCTAAAGCTAAATCCGATGAAGCATCTCTTGAAGCTGCCTACATGAAGCATATTCTTGAACATGGGACACAGCCAGTTTCGGTCTTCAAGTTTTGTACCAGCATCGGCATAACGGAAGAAATGTTTTTCAGTCAGTTTGGCTCTTTTTCAGGCGTTGAAAGAAGTATCTGGAAAAGCCTTATTACCAAAACTAAAGAACGATTAAAGGCCGACGAAACGTATAGTACATTCTCAGCACGCGAAAAGATCCTCGCTTTTTACTATACATTATTTGAGGAGTTGAAGTCCATAAGAAGTTTTTCCCTGCTTCAGATAAAACCTCATAACAACCTGGAAATCACACCTGAATTCCTGAAGGATTTCCATAAAGAGTTTAATGATTTTTTAGAATCGGTTCTGCTTATTGGCAAGTCAACAGGCGAAGTCGTCAACCGGCCATTTATTGACAAAGGTTACCCATCGCTGTTCTGGTTTCATATGAGATTTTTGTTGAATTTTTGGAAAGACGATAATAGTCCAGGTTTTGAAAGTACAGACGCAGCGATCGAAAAGTCTGTAAATGTTGCGTTCGATTTGATCGGCCAGGGAGCCGTTGATACGGTTTTTGATTTCGCCAAGTTTCTCTATCAAACACGGATGAGGTAATGAAAGAATTCGAAAAGATACCCGTCACAAAAGTTCAGCGGGCAACTAAGTTTATTACGACTGGAGCTAAGATCGGTACCAATTACCTGAAGCACTATGGCAAGAAGCTGGTTAACCCGGATCTTTCGAAAGCGCAGTTGCATGAAGACAACGCCGCTGATATTTACGAATCGCTTAGTGAGTTAAAAGGTAGTGCACTGAAGGTCGCACAGATGCTCAGCATGGATAAAAATCTGCTTCCATCGGCGTATCAGCAGAAGTTTGCCATGGCCCAATTCAGTGCGCCCCCGTTATCTTATCCGTTGGTTGTAAAAACATTCCAACAATACTTCGGCAAGGGACCAGATCAGATCTTTGATTCGTTTTCTCATAAAGCCACAAATGCGGCATCGATGGGACAAGTTCATCAAGCCATGTTGAACGGAAAAAAATTGGCCGTTAAAATTCAATATCCCGGTGTCGCAGATAGCATTAAATCGGATCTGGCGATGGTAAAGCCAATTGCCTTGTCCATGTTCAATCTTAACCCGATGGAGTATGATGAGTATGTTCAGGAAGTAGAAATGCGGATGATGGAGGAGACGGACTATGTACTTGAGTTGAAACGATCCATTGAACTCTCAGACAAGACCTCACATCTTGGTAATGTGATTTTTCCTAAATATTATAAAGAGTTTTCGTGTCCGCGAATTCTGGTGATGGATTGGATTGAAGGAAAACCGCTCGGAGCGGTGGCCATTGATTCTTTGCCGGCAGGCACCGGTGATAAGATCGGTCAGGCCATGTGGGATTTTTATCATTTTCAAATGCATCAAGTAAAAGCGGTGCATGCTGATCCACACCCGGGTAATTTCATTATTACCCCCAACAATCAACTTGGAATTATAGATTTTGGATGTGTCAAGGTGATCTCGGATCAGCTTTACAATACTTATTTCCGATTACTGGATAAAACCCTGTTGGGGGACAAGAAGAAACGAGATGAAGTTTTCCTGCAGCTGAGATTTATTCACACTGACGATACTGCAAAAGAAAAAACTTTTTTTACAACATTGTTCTCTCGTCTGGTTGAACTTCTTGCACGACCATTCCAACAGGATGAATTTGATTTTTCTGACAAGCAATATTTTGAAGCGCTGTTTGCCTTTGGCGAAGAGTTATCAAACATGAAAGAGCTTCGTCAATCAAAAAAAGTAAGAGGGGTTCGCGATGCTATTTATATCAACCGGACTTACTTTGGTTTGTACACTATCCTACACGATCTAAAAGCAAAAGTGAAGACCAGGTTTTGATGGAGTCACAAAACTCGATTCACCAGTGCTGAGAAACAGTCCGGTGCCACGGCACAGGTATTTACGCAAATGAGTCACGCAAATTATGGCCAATTGCAGTTGAGGATGTTGTCCATAATATTTTTGAAAACAATAACATTTTCAATAACTTAGCCCATCTAAGTTCATTTTTTAATCTAACATTAATCAATCTTATGCGTGCCATTTGGAAAGGACACATCCAGTTTTCACTTGTTACCATCCCGGTTAGAATTTACAACGCCATCGATACCGGTCAAACTATCAGCTTTAACCTGCTCTCAAAAGAAGGGCACAACCCTGTGGCCTATGAGAAGAAGGACAAGGTCACAGGAGATGTATTGAAGACCGAGGACATCGTCAAAGGTTATCAGTATGAGCCGGGACAATATGTTATTATCGAAAATGAGGATTTCGAAAAAGTAAGATTGAAGAGTGAAAAAGTAATTGAGATCCAGGGATTTGTAGACACAGCAGAAGTTCATCCAACTTTATTCGAAGCACCCTACTACATTGGTCCTGACGGAGATGTGGCAGCCAAAACGTATGGTCTTTTATCAGAGACATTGAAGCAATCTGGGAAAATCGCAGTCGGCAAAGTTGTACTTCGCGATCGGGAAACGCCACTGTTGTTGGCACCGATGGATGGTGGCATCGTGATGTACCGGCTGCGCTACCCGCACGAAGTGAAAGCGATGAAAGACGTTCCGCAGATACGCGAAGTGAAAGCTGACAAGGAGCAACTTAAGCTTGCTAAAACGTTGGTAGATTCGATGACAGTGAAGTTCAACCAGATTGAAATGAAAGACAACTATTACGATGCGTTGAAGGCGATCATCGATGCTAAGATCGAAGGAAAAGAAGTAGTAGTGCATGAAGTAGAAGCACCTAAAGTGGTGGATATCATGACGGCATTGAAGGCAAGTATCGATGCTGCCAAAAAGAAACCAATGGAGAAAGCAAAAGGCGGTGCTGCGAAAAAAGAAAAAGCAGAGAAGCCTGCGAAAAAACGAAAGGCCAGCTGATACTCTTAATGCATTGACACTTGTTGTCAATCGATTTGTTGCCGTCCTGGCTATTTGAGGAGAACAGTATTCAATTCCCTATGCATTGACTACCTTTGTGCATGGCCAAGATCATTCAATTTTCTGCAAACCCGGAACCGGAGAAATTCGGTCCTCAGCGCGTTAGCACGAGGAAAGAAAAGACTGAGCCAACGAAACGTGGACAGCTCAATCTGTTCACAGGCGGAAAAGTTGTTAAGCTAAACCAACTTTCAGTATTTGAAGAAGCATTGCTGGTTGATGAACAAGGCGATAAAAAGAACGCCCGTGTTCAATATCTCCAAGCGATCAAAGAGGGCGACTCGATTGCAGACGCATATTGTAATCTGGGTATTATAGAATGGCAAGATGCCAACTATACAAAGGCCATCGACTATTTCACGATGTGTCTCAAATACGAGCCTCGTCATTATGAGGCCCATTACAACCTCGCGAATCTTTATGCGGAAGTTGGAAATTATTCGCTCGCTAAAATTCATTATCAAATCTCCATCGAAATCGAACCTGGATTTTCGAACTGTTATTTTAATCTTGGTTTGACGCTCGCCATGAATAAAGAATACAAGGAAGCAGTAAGCATCCTCACGCAATACCGTCAGATGACTCCGGGCGAAGATCATCGGCAAACAAACGATTTGATCTTTAAACTTTCGGGGCTGTTATAGCGTCCAAAATGTAATCAGGAAAAGCGTCAGTCTGTACAATTCCAGTGCAAGGAATAAGCCTAGCAATCCAAACATCACTTTCAAAATCAGCATCCAGCCTTTTTGGTTGTAAAATGTTCTGCCTGCGCGGAATAGAAAATACGAGTTCGACAAAACAAAGATTATTGTTAGCGTTGAATCATCTAGATACTTTTCCCAACCGGTGTGGGTCCAATGGAGTATCCGGCTTGTCACCATCAATACAAGCGATAAAAATATGGCATTGAGCGCCAGGTTAAAAGTTGTCAGTTCTACAGAGAGTGTCAGGTGATCTCCAAAATAGCGGTTGCGTTTCCGATAGATCAACATCATCGGCACTGAAGCAAGTATCACGAACACAATAATAAGAAGCTTGGCCAGACTGGTCGATTTTTCATTGTACATAAGATTGTAGCCTTCCATTCTCAAAGCATCATGACCAATCTTACCATAAACCATGGCCCGAACCAACGCACTATGTGTACGCAAAAACATCTGCGTGCGCAACGATGTGTTGAACAACTGCAATAGTGGAAACAGGAAGTAGATCAAGTTCAATACAAAAAATACCTGGAGTGGCTTCAAGTAGTTGACTCGTCTTCCTTCAGCAAATTCTTTAGAGACGAATCCGGGAGCGGTTATCATCAGCCATAGAGTTTTAACAAACTTGTTGTCGGCAAACGTGACTGCGTGAATCACGTTTCGAAGGAATGCCTTAAAACTTCGGTCCTCCATTTCCAGGATCTTTTCCCCACAAAGATTGCAGTAAAAGCCGTCAAAAGTATTTCCACAGCTTTTGCATTGATGCGTAGTAACGCTTTTGTCGAGTACAGCTTCGTTTAATGTATTCTCCATCACCAGGATCGCGCTCAGATAAATTGAACGCAATTTACAGATAATGTCGGATGCTTATTCATTCATTTCTTTTAGAATCTTACTTCCCCGGGAACGAAATGCTGCCGATGAGTAGTCCATCTTATCTTCAATTAAGATTGATAGTTCTTTCCTCAATTCAGGGTGCTGTCGTGTAAGTTTGGCCAACACCGTCATAGCAAAAACATGAATCGCCACGGGTTCTTTTGCATCGTGAAGGTAGCCAAAGCATAGCGTGGTTACCTTGCCCTGGAGGCGCGCGGGGATATCAATGTATCGAAGTAAACGCAACGTATTCCTTTTCACGGCAGGATGAATATTTTTGTTTTTTAAGACACTGAGCACCGTTGAAAGGTGTGGAAGAATTATCTCGGGCTGATGTTCGACACAAACGCTGATTGGCCAAGCGGCACGCTGTGTAACACGATACGGTCCTGCAAGGTATGCGTCAATCAATTTCTTAAAATTGGCTTTTGCAAGCAACGCATCCTCAACGATCCGGAGACATTGTCTCTTCGAGTGTTCGCGCAAAATTTCCTTCTTGTAATCCATTTAAGAATCCGTTGCAAAATTTCAAAGTTAATAAAGTTACTTCAGGTCAAAGGTTCTTGGTGATTGCAATGCGATTTGATTTATAGGATGCATCAGTTTCTGCTAAAGACAAGCATTGAAAATGTTTTTGCTAAACTATTGCTAATTCTAGGGCCCTGTGGACAAACTTCTCATTCAAATCCTCCAACTCGGGGGACACACTCATCTTGTCTGTTTCGAATTCTTATTTTAACTCGTAAAAGATTATCTACCATAAATAATGAAGATCATGAAGTCAATGAAGTGGATTGCATTTGCGCCTCTTATGCTCCTGTCTTTTTATAGTCCTGCGCAATCGGTTTATAAGTATGCAGTCGAAAAAGTCATTGACGATATTTATGTCTTGAAGCCACAAATCAATGATTACCGATGGGTGACATCGAATATTATTGTTGTAATCAATGAGCAAGATGTGCTGGTGGTTGACAGTGGTCTGCTGCCTGCGGCTGGTAACGAAGCCATCAAAGAAATTAAAAAGATCACAACAAAGCCGGTGAGGTACCTGGTAAATACACATTGGCATGGCGACCATTGGCAAGGCAATGAAGCCTTTGAAAAAGCTTATCCTGAACTTGAAATTATCGCCACTGAGCAAGGACTGAAAGGTATGCAAGCCAATGGAACCGTGTGGGCGAAACAACTTTACCTCAAATATTTCCAAAATTTTTACCTCTCTAAATATGAAAAAGGTCTGACAGAAAAATCATTAGATGGAAAAACATTGAACGACCAGGAGCTAGGGTTGCTCAAGGAAGGAACTGCACAGCTGAAGCAAGACATCGAGGGAATGAAGCAATTGAAAACCGTATTCCCAAACACCACTTACTCGGACAAAATGGTATTGAAACGTGGAAGCCGGGAAATCCAATTACTCTATCTGGGCATCGGCAACACGAGTGGCGATGCAGTAATTTATC
>CBQWHS010000152.1:0-8078 GCA_967728665.1 uncultured Chryseosolibacter sp.
CTTGATGAAAAGAGACTTATGAACCAGTAGCGTTATACGTTCATTGGTTATACGTTGATTCGTTTCTGGCTTCAACGGGGGTGCCACGAAACTCGGAACACAAAACTCAGAACACGAGACTCGCAACACAAAGCTCGAAACCTAAAACCTTCCCAATCGAGCGCAACGAATAACAAATCAATTTATTAACGAATAACGTTTCCTCAAACACTCTTCAACCATTCAATGGCTTTCTCCTGGCTTGGAAAAAGACGACCAAGCTTGTTCCCAAGATTACTTTCAAAGTTCTCCATTGTTTGCTGAGCAAAAATATTTTCCGGGATCACAATGCTATTATACTGTAATCCGGCAGTTAACATTTTTGGCATCATGTAGTCGGAAAACCAAGCTGCTGTTTCTTCTTCCATGCCGCCTTCGAGGCCAAGCGTGTTACACACTTTTTTCACACACTTTGTTTTCAGGAAAAATCCGAAATAAGGGCCGTCCATAATTTCTTTATACTCCTCTCCTGTCACGAACCCAAACCATGCATCATTGTAGATTCCTTCATCCGCATAGGTAAGATTAAGCTCCGCGATTTTTTCGTTTAACCTGTTGAAAATGGTAACTACATTAGCTTTCAGCTCATACTTTAGACCCAGCTTGGATTTTTCCTGGTATTCTTTAACCTCTTCTTTTGTAATCATAGTATTATGTTGATAATCAATTTGAATAATTCAGTGTTGGATATTTGCTCTTTGTCGTTTCAAATTCTTCCAGTTGCCGTAATAATTCCATCTCTCGTTTTTTAAATTTCTCTATCGTGGAATTCATGATTTTCGTTTGAACTTCGTTTTGCTTTTTCATACGGTCAGACTCCGTTTGCTTTACTACTTCAAGTTCTTTTTTGGCGAGCTCCAGTTCCTCTAATTTTATTTTCAATTCATGCTGAAGTCGAGCTTGAGATTCCTGGGTTGCCATCAGTTCCTCCATACTTTGTTTCATCTCTTGTTCCTGCTCTTTTAAAGCCTCGGCTTGCCCACGATAACTCTCCATCAAAAAAGCAGTGCGCGCATTTACCTTTGACAAAAAGATATGCGAAGCAATGGTCTCACTAAGTTTCGTCAGAAATTCGAAATGGAACGGCTGAAATGTTCTAAATGAAGCCAGTTCAAGTACGCCCAAAATATTATTATCAGTTTTCAACGGCATAAGAAGAATTGCCGATGGTGTTGCTTCTCCAAGTCCAGATGTAATAGTTGTATAGCCCTTTGGGACTTGTGACATGTAAATCATTTCTTTTTCCAGGTAACATTGTCCAACAAGACCTTCACCGATCGAAATCCGTTTCTCGTGATACTTCTTTCGATCGTAAGCATAGCATGCACTGAGGGTCAAATACGTTTCATCTTTCTCCTCGGTTTGTAAAAAGAGAGCTCCTTGATTAACCTTCAGGTAACGAACAAGGAATTTGATGATGTTATCGCAAAGCTGATCAAGGTTTTCGTTACCCTGCCTGATGATATCGATAAATTGTCCAAAGCCATCAGTTATCCATTTCTTATCCTTCTCCTGCTGATCAATTCGCTTTAGATGTTCCTGCATGGATATTAAAGACTGTGAAAGCTTGTTATCCTGCAGTCTTTCAAGCTTCGACGCCATGTTCCCGCTTTGCATTTCCTTTATGAAAGAAATACACTGTTCAATCATAGCCTCCTGAGATGCAACGCGTTCTTTTAGCTGGCTGATTTTCGTAGCGTCAACAAATACATAGGGTAATTTCATGATAGAGGAAGATTTCAAAGAAGGAATCCCTTCTTCTCGCAAAGATGGAAGTTTGAGCCTCCTTGGAATATCCCATAAACGTGTTAATTTTTCAGGCTAACCGTTCGATTGGTGACACTTGTAGAAAAAGACGCGGGCCTGAACCAAATCTAACTTCACACAGGAGGAAAGGGTTTATCAATTCATAAGGATTTTACACCTGTGCTGACATTCATTATAGTGAGTTAGCTGGTTTACAAAACATTCAAATATTTTATTTGAAAATTAAAAGGGTCAATCATCGTCTATGATTAACCCTCTTAGGCTACCTATATTATGCCTTATCTATGAAGACGCAATCTCTACTTTTAAAAAGTATTATGATATCACATGATGATGTCGTTAATATTCAATTTTTTATAAAGCTTATCACACTGATTGGTAGTGTTTAAATTCTTTCTGATAGCGTTTCAAAAATAAACTTGAGGTAACCTTATTATGGGATTGAATCAAGGAACAGATAAAACTAAATTTGTTCAATTAACATAGCTGATAGAGGCTATAGTATAGGTAAGAGCGGTAATTCACAGACGGTGACTTACCGTTTTTTGTTGTACGAAATTTGAATTGATTGAATCAAAAAAATCAGATTCTTTGTAGCGTTGTAAAAGATTAATAGGAACTGCGCGCAATTGGGATTGAAATTGACAGTTACTTAAAAAATATTTTTCTATTTTCCTTCAACCATTTATTGAACCCACCAGAATATTTCTTATTCATATTTGCGAGGGTAGCATAAATCATTTGGATCGATACAAACCCTTTTATCACCATTAATATCCTGGGTAATTTATACTGAGTGCAAGTGACTCCTACAATTATTGCCAGAATAACAAGCCAGTCTGTTTCAATCGGTGCAGTATTGCAATGAGCAGGCGGATGTGGTTTGCTACAAGGATCTACTCGCAGAGGTTGGCCGGAACAAATAACAGAGAACGATACCAGCATAAGAATCTTAAGCTGTAAATTGACTATTGAACGCATCAATTAATCGATAGATCGGACTTATTTCTCATCAACTCATGACTTGGCGAAACACCAGGCTCAAAGAATACATTTATGTTGATGAATTTTTCGGTAATCACTTTTGTGACAGCTTCAGTTTTAGAATTGACTTTTAATTTTTTGTAGATGTTTTTTATATGCGTTTTAGAAGTCTCTACTGAAATACCAAGCTCCCTTGCAATCGCTGATGAATTTTTTCCAAGCGCGATCCCTTTCATTACCTGAGTCTCTCTGACAGTTAACGGAGACGAACTGGTCGAGTGCATCCTGTTAATAAGCTTTCTCGCTATGAGTGGGTCGACTACAGAAAGCCCGCTCATCTGGATCTCCAGGTGTCGCTTTAAATTAACAAGGCAATTACTCTTGAGTAAGTATCCGGTGGCGCCTGCACTTATTGCCTTAAAAATTATTTCATCATCAGGCTGATTTGAAATGATGACTATTTCAACTCGCGGACTTACACGTTTGATTGCACGAATAGCCTCTGGTCCATTTTCTCCCTGAAAATCTATATCCATCAACACGATATCCGGAAAGTCCAGCATCAAATTATTTATTGCATCCTGGCATCGTGAATAAGTGTTTACGAAGAAAAGTATTTCCGCAAGTTCGCTCGTGGATAAGAGGAGTGTTGGAAATATGGGATCACCATCGATAATTATGCATTTCTTTTTGAGCATAGTGCTTATACTAATTGAGAATGGATACAAATGAACAACCGGTACAAATACTGAAGCTCACATTAAGAATAAGTTGAACGAGAATTTACCGGTGATTTTTTTCTCAATACTAGGGTATTTTAGCATCCGGCATAATCGCATATTCATGTAGGATATGTTGATATGTTCGGGTTTCGTGTTCCGAGTTCCGAGTTTCGAGTTTCGAGTTTCGTGGCACTCACGTTGAAGTCAGAAACGAATCAACGTATATGAATGAACACGTAACGTTTACTAAGTTGAAATTGTCCGAGCTAAATTTGTGTCCGTATGTGCACAGAGTGTATCAATTGCAGCACATTGTTCAACTACGAATTACATTGATTCACAATGTTTTGCGGTTGGCATCAATTTCGTTAACGGAATCATCAATCAGACTTTAACTGAAACCAATGTTAAAAAATTATCTCAAGACAATCGTTCGAAATCTCCTGCGGGAAAAAAACAACACCCTGATCAATATTGCAGGACTTTCTCTTGGAATAACTTCCTGCTTCATACTTTTTCTCATACTGAAAGATGGCGAGAGCTACGACAAATTCAACACAAACTACGATCGCATTTTTCGCGTTGTATCAAAATCAAAAGAGAACGGGAGAGAAACATATACACAAGGTATACCATCGGCATTGCCCCAAGCATTAAAAAATGATTTCCATGAAATTGAAGAAGTGGTGTTCACTTCGTATCGCAGGTCTAGCATGATCACGGTAGAGCAAACAGATGGAACTTTCAAAAAATTCGAAGAACCTAAAGGCATTGCTATTACACAACCTTCGTTCTTCCGGATTTTTGATCGAAAAATAATCCTTGGTGATGCCATGAATGGATTAGATGACCCGAACGAGGCCATCATTTCCAAAACGTGGGCGCTTCGCTATTTTGGTAAAGTGGATGCTGTGGGAAAAATAATTCGGTTCGAAGACAATGACTACAAAATCACGGCTGTAATGGAAGACTATCCATCAACAACCGATTTACCTTTTGACTTGATGCTTTCTTACAGCACCGTAAAGAAAATATTCGATGGCAAGGGATGGAGCAATGTTTCCGATTCCGACAACTGCTATTTCCTTCTGAGAGAAAATGAATCGGTAGATAAAATGACGGCACGAATTCCGGCATTCACAAAAAAATATATTGGAAACAGCGATGGCACTCCGCTAGACAAATCATTTATTCTACAACCATTAAGAGAGTTGCATAGCGATCAGCGTTTTGGCAACTACAATAAAAAGATGCCACTTCCGGCAAAGATTGCGTTTACTGTCATTGGTATTTTTATGCTAGTCATGGTTTGCATCAATTTTATCAACCTGACAACAGCTGAAGCGGTGAAACGCACAAAAGAAGTTGGCATTCGAAAAGCGCTCGGTAGCTCTCAAGCTCAACTGATCATAAAATTCATTGGCGAAACATTTGTGGTCACGGTCATTGCTGTGCTAATATCACTTTCGCTCACAGAGCTGGCGTTAGGTTTTGTTAATTCGTATATGGATTTATCTCTTTCCATTGGCCTGGACAGCGATTATCGTGTCTGGTCTTTTTTTGGATTGCTTACACTGGTCGTATCATTATTATCCGGACTGTATCCCGCTATTGTTATCTCACGATTCAAGCCAGCGCTTGTACTCAAAGGACAAGTGAACATAAAAAATTCTTCAGGCTTCAACCTGAGAAGGAGTCTCGTAGTTGTTCAATTCTTTATCTCGCAGCTCTTCATCATAGGCTCAATCGTTATTGCGAAGCAAATGAGTTTTATGGAAGACCAGGATCTTGGTTTTCGCAAAGAAGCCATCGTCACTATACCGATCCCGGTCCATGAAGCCCCTGCAGCGGTCAGTCCTATGCGAACACTGAAAAATGAAATCCTGATGCTTGCTGGTGTTGAAGAAGCAAGCTTCAGCAATTCTCCGCCATCGTCAGCGGGAGTAACGAGCACAGGTCTTAGAGTGATCGAGAAAAATGAAGAGATGAGCACGCAGGTGAAGATGATCGATGGCGATTACATCAGGCTATTTGATATTCAGCTCCTGGCCGGCGAGATACTGGAGGACAAAGACACTATGACTTGCTTTGTAGTAAATGAAAAATTTGTTCAAACCGCTGGTTATAACAGCAACGAGGCGATCATCGGTAAGGAGCTCGACTTTTGGGGAAAGACTTTACCCGTAAAAGGCGTTGTAAAAAATTACAGCACCAGGTCGTTAAGCAAACCGATGGAGCCAGTGATCATGCTTAATGATAAAAATGGTTATGGGAATCTTTCCATCCGGTTAAAGCCCCAAAACATGCAGGCTTCGATAGGGACGATACAAAAATTATGGGAGAAAACTTATCCTGAATATATTTTCAAATATGAATTTCTTGATCAACAGATTGATAATTTATACAGGGGAGAACGAAGAATGACAATGTTGCTAATTGTATTTTCGTTTGTCGCGGTCTTCATCGGTTGCCTTGGATTGTTCGGACTCATTTCTTTTATGACTAACCAAAAATCCAAAGAAGTTGGCATTCGCAAAGTACTTGGTGCATCGGTAGAAAGTATCGTACTTCTTTTTTCGAAAGAATTTATAAAGCTGATCATGATCGGATTTGTTCTGGCTGCACCGTTAAGTGCATTTGTAATGAACAAGCTTCTGCAAGAATTTGCCTATCGGATCAATCTCGGACCATTTATTTTTCTGAGTGCTCTTGGAATTACATTTTTCATTGCCATGGCAACCGTGGGACTGCGCTCTTTCAAAGCAGCATCCATAAACCCATCACGATCATTGAAGTCGGAGTGAAAGTTTAATTGGCTTTCATTTCGCTTGAGACTCTATCACTATTAATTATCTGAATAAGAAATAGGCGACAATGAGCGTGATGACAATATTGAATGCCTGTGCCGTCAAAAATGCATAAAGTGGTTTCTTATTGGTTGAATTAAACAAATCGGAAAATTTAGTTTCCAGGCCAATGCTCGTAAAGGCCATAACGAACCAAAGTGTCTGAATACTTTTTAACCCATCTTTTGCTGGCGCAATCAGATCAGGACTTAGAAAGAAAGAAAACAACAATGAGGCTGCGATAAATCCCAATACAAATTTTGGAAATCGTTCCCACAACATAGCGACTGAAGGTTTCTCAACGCCCGAGTCTGGAGTCTTTTGTGTATACGTCCAATATATACTGATCGCAAATGCAGCCAACCCTAATAAAACGTTTTGCGAAAATTTTACGATGGTGCTGATCTTCAATGCAGTTTCACCAACCAATGTGCCTGCTGCTACCACGGCACCAGTAGTATCGATCGTTCCACCAAGCCATGCACCCGTAACTTCCTGCGAGAGTCCCATGTAGTTGGCAAAGTATGGCATGAGTATCATCATTGGAATTGCAGTAACCAGTACGAGCGAAATGACATACGATAATTTCTTCGTATCTCCTTTGATCGCTCCGGCCGTGGCAATAGCTGCGGATACGCCGCAAATAGACACGGCACTTGAAATCATTAAGCTCAACTCTTCATCAAGTTTAAGCTTCCTGCAAATCCAGAAAGCAAAATACCAAACCGTGAGCACGACAACCAATGCTTGAATCAAGCCGAGTGACCCTGCTTTTAAAATATCTCCGAATATCACGCCTGTCCCGAGCAACACCAAACCGATCTTGACAAACATTTCCGCAGAGAGCACTTCCTTAAACCACTTCGGTAACGTGAGCAGATTGCTAACGAGCAACCCGATTCCGAGACTGAATATTACAGCTTCGAGATTGACGCGCTTGATTTCTGAATTGCCCGCAGCGATCAACGCAGCAACACTAATTAAATAAAGCAATGGAACGACGATCATTGTCGCCCTGATCGGCTTATTGGTTAACAACGCACCCAATAACGAAAACACAACTACCACAACAAGCTGCACGACAATGCGCAAAAGATTATTGGCGGCAAAAATCTTTTCAACAAGTTCTGATGCGCCATTCCACGAATAAGCTGGTGGCGGAATGATAACTCCACTCAGAAATAAACCGATGATGATAAACCCCAGCAATACTACAGCCCAATCCTCCGTGATAACTACGCGTGATTTTGCCGGAGCTGCTGCTGTATTTTTAATAATAGTGTTACTCATATGATTGATTTACACTTACAAGTTTAGCAAAGATTCCATTTTAAAAACATCCTTCAACGCCCGATTTGCTGCGTGAAAACCACACATGCCATGAACGCCACCTCCCGGAGGAGTTGAAGAAGAACATATATACATTCCTTTTGCTGATGTGCGATAAGGCGAACGTCTTAATGCAGGCCGCGTAAATAATTGACCAATATCACTAACTCCACCATTGATATCACCACCGATATAATTTGGATTGTATTCCTCCATTTGTGATGTGTTCATAGTGTGCTTACTAAGTATGAGATCGCGAAAGCCAGGAGCAAACCGTTCAATTTGTTTTTCTATGGCCACACTCATATCGACAGTTGACCCGCGAGGCACATGGCAATACGCCCAGGCTGTATGTTTTCCTACCGGGACACGTGATGAATCAAACACGCTT
>CBQWHS010000153.1:0-8077 GCA_967728665.1 uncultured Chryseosolibacter sp.
TGCCGGATTGATTTGTGGCGCCAAAATCTTTATTGAATTTCCTGAAGCAGACGATATAACTTTGCCGTTGTATCCCAACATGGTAACGGAAGTCGGCTTGCCCGCACCAGTTACTGTAACACCATTCACAGGAAACTCTGTACAAATTACATAGAGGTCTTTCCCTTTTTTCGTAAAAAATACTTTTGCATCCGCTTTTACTAAAGGCGCTTTTTCCCATGCGCGTGTATCATAAATCGCTTCACCATTTACCTTTAACCACGCACCCATATCGAGCAGTCGTTGCTGCATAATTACTGGAATTCTTCCGTCAGCCGTTGGGCCGATATTCAATAATAAGTTTCCTCCGCGTGCAACTTTGTCAATGAGAATATCAATCAGTTGTTTTGACGTTGAATAATCGCTCAGGTTTTCGTTTCTATTATAGCCAAACGATCCTCCGATACCGCGGCATTCTTCCGAGGGGTGTTCAATTTTCTTTCCAACGGAAGTTTGATCGTGAACAAGATCGTATTCCGTCGTGTAAATTCCTCCGTGAACACTTCGCGTTTCTTTTCCCCAACGATCATTTACCACCACATCATTTTTCACTGGCGATTCATTATACAACCACGCGAGAAACTGTGTGCTCTTCCAGGTTTCACTTGGATGATCCCATTCGCCATCCGTCCATAAGACATCGGGCTGATAACGTGTTACTAAATCTTTCATCTGAGGGATCATATGGTCGTCAACATATTTATTGACGTCCTTATGATAAAGGGGATTAAACCATTCGTACAATGAATAATAATATCCCATACGAAGGCCCGCGCCTTTTACGGCTTTGATCAAATCACCGGCAAGATCTCGGTGCGGTCCAACATCAACTGCATTCCAATTCCATGATTGCATACTGGGCCAGAGTGTGAAACCCTCATGATGCTTAGATGTTAACACCACATACTTCGCGCCCGATTGCTTGAAGACATTCGCCCAATCCTCAGGTTTAAATAATTCCGCCTTAAAATCTTTTACAAAATCCTGGTACTTGAAGTCTTTGCCGTAAACTTTGTTGTGGAAATCATTAAACGATTGATAGGTTTTTGAATTCGGGTCCGTTTGTCTTTGCCAATACCACTCCGCATATTTTTCATAAACACTTACGTCTGTTGGTGCATAAGCAGGAACTGAGAATATTCCCCAATGAATGAAAATTCCAAACTTCGCATTTTGAAACCATTCGGGCACAGGCCGACTATCGATTGATGCCCAGTTTGCTTCGTACTTTGTTTGTGAAAAAGCGGCAGAAAATTGAAAGACGATTAAAACTGCGGCGAGAATTTTTTTCATGATGCTGACATTAGGCGTTGCTAAATTTAGCAGCATGTCATGAAATAAAAAACCCCGACTTCCGCCGGGGCCTCTCTAATTGCAAGCAGAGAGTAAGATCTTAGAATTTCACGGTTGGAGCATTTTGAGCTTCGGCAGAAGCTTCAAAACCTTTTCGGGTCGGAAACTCTTCACCTTCGCCAAACATGCTTAATGCTTTTCTTTTCCAATAACCACGAACGTATGTATTATAATTCGCGACAGCGTCATTATAACGTTGACGTGCAACGTTGATACGATTTTCAGTTCCTTCCAATTGCGCCTGGAGATCCTGGAAATTTTCCGTTGACCGGATTTGTGGATACGCTTCGAACGCCAGGTTAATTGCCGTGTTGATTTTTCTACCAGCGAGTTCCAGATCTTCCGGAGTTTTCGCGCCAACAATGCCAGCACGCGCTTGCGTTACTTGAGTCAAAATTTCTTTTTCATTTTCAGCAGCGCCCTTCACTGTCGCAACGAGGTTTGGAACAAGGTCAGCTCTGCGCTGATACGTTGCCTGAACATCATTGAATTCTTTATTCACATTTTCTTGTGCAGTTACGGCTTTGTCATAAATACCGGTACCCCAGCTGAAGAAGCCGAGCACTGCAACGACAATCACTCCGATGATAACCAAAGTGATCACTAATCCTTGTTTCATATTTGTTGGTTTGTTTGATAAGTTAAATTACCGAATAAATCATCCACAGCTGCTCAAACCCTATGCCTGAGGCGTTCCCTCTGTCATTTTTTCAGCTGTATCTGCGATTCTGAGCTGTTCTATGAAATCATCGATCTCTCCGTTCATTATGGCAGGTAAATTATGCTGAGTGAAGCCGATTCTGTGATCGGTTACCCGGCTTTGGGGATAATTGTAAGTCCTGATCTTTTCCGAACGATCTCCACTTCTCACCAACGATCGTCTTGCTGCACCCATCTCTTTTTCCTGCTTCTCTACTTCCATTTCATACAACTTTGTCTTCAGCATTTGCAATGCGCGTTCACGGTTGCCGTGCTGCGAACGTTCGACCTGACAGGTAATGACAATCCCTGTTGGCTTGTGTGTCAACTGAACTTTAGTTTCAACTTTATTGACGTTCTGTCCGCCGGCACCACTTGATCGTGCAGTTTGCACTTCAATATCAGCTGGATTAATTTCTACTGCACCTACTTCATCAACCTCTGGAAGCGCTACCACCGAAGCAGCGGAAGTATGAACGCGGCCCATCTGTTCGGTTGCCGGAACGCGTTGTACGCGATGAACACCAGATTCAAATTTGAACAACCCATAGGCACCATCACCAGTCACACTACTAATAACTTCTTTATATCCACCAGCCGAGCCCTCAGTCACATCCATCACAGTCATCTTCAATCCTTTTCGATCGCAAAAGCGTTGATACATTCTCCAAAGATCCCCAGCAAAAATCGCGGCTTCATCTCCACCAGTTCCGGCACGAATTTCCAACAACACATTCTTATCATCATTTGGATCCTTCGGAATCAAGAGCTCTTTCAAATCAGCATCCAGGCTTTCGATTTTAGGCTCAAGTTCATCAATCTCCATTTTTGCCATCTCGCGCAGCTCTTGATCTTTCTCCTTTGCCAACACATCCTTCGCCTGTTGCAAATGACTTTTGGCGCCTTTAAGCTGGTTAAGTTTGCTGACGATCCTTTCCAGATCTTTGTATTCTTTACTTAACTGGGAAAATTTCTTCATGTCCGACATAGTCTCGGGTTGCATGAGAAGCTGGCCCACTTCCTCAAAACGAAGCCTTAATTCCTCTAATTTCTCTTCCATATTCAAAAACGAACTCCAAAGTTAATGCTTTTCAGACTTGAAAAATAAATTCAAAAAATGCATTTAAAATTCCCGTTTCTGCATTGGTTTTTGATTGTTGGCGCTCAATTTCGCAAGATGAAATATGGTCCTATAATCGTTTGCCTCTTCCTGGTTTCTTGTGGCGGCACCTTGTCTGATGAGCAGCGGAAAAAAATTAAGGAAGAAATGGCACTGAGCAAAATCGTGAGGGTGACGGACGCTGAGTTGACTGAAGCCGCCTTCGCGAAAGGAAGATCAATAGTTTCAGGACTTTCAACAAGTCAAAACAATCCAGTAAAAGCGGACTCCATTGCAAACGCCAGCGATGGAAGAATCAAGATGATCACCGATGAAGCTTCGATCAGCAATGATCTGGAAAAACAAGTTTTCGAAGCTTACACTGGATCTGAAAGTGCTGCACAGGACAATGTTCAAAAGGTAAGATTACCGGATGGTACCGAGTCTGATTCTTTACTTTATACGAAACCAATATTTGGTACAGATAACGCATCACAAAAATTCACGGGAATGTGGCGAATCTGGCTTTCGCGAAAGCAATTGATTCTTGAAATGTCGAAAAGGAAATAAAGCCCTTGCCGAAACAGTTATGCCGATTTGATAGATGGTTGCTGTTGTCTCAACTGCGACTCATATTTTTGGCGATTAACTTAAACTGAATTTTATGAAGAAATTTTTCACACCGTTGATGGCGGTGTTGATCCTCTCGTGGCCGATGCAAATCCAGGCGCAACGTGCAGAAAAGATCGACACGGCAATGGTTTCCAAAATCAAAGAGGAAGGGTTCAAGCGATCGCAAGTAATGAACATCCTCAGTATGCTCACCGATGTTCATGGTCCGCGTTTGACGAATTCTCCTGGCTATAAAAAAGCTGCGGAATACGCAAAGTCAACTTTTGAATCGTGGGGATTGCAAGAAGCACATTTCGATACGTGGGAAGAAGATTTCGGCCGCGGTTGGGAGTTAAAGAAATTTAGTCTCCAAAGCCTTTCACCAGTTTACTTTCCTGTGACTGCAATGCCAAAAGCCTGGTCGCCGGGAATTAAGGGAACTGTTCAAGCGGATGTTGTTTATCTGGACATTAAAAAGGAAGAAGATATCAACAATTACAAAGGAAAATTAAAAGGTAAAATTATCTTGTTCAGTTTGCCATCAACTGTTAAAGTGAACTTCACACCAAGCGCGACACGTTTTAGCGATTCGACTTTACTGATCCTGGCAAATGCAGAGGCCACAGAAGCAAATACGGGGAGGAGATTTCAAGGTGGACAGGAGCCGCAACGCCTGGCCTATCTGAAGTGGGAATTGTGTCAAAAAGAGGGAGCGATCGCAGTTCTTGAAGCTAGTCCCGGTTACCAGAATGGCGGTGTCTTAGTTTCAGGCGCAACTGTTCCTTCACCTGCGGAAACGCCATTCGCAAATAGAATTCGTGTGCAGGCTGCAAATGCTCCGGCGATTTTACCGCAGATCGTTGTCGAAGCCAGTCATTATAATAGAATGGTAAGACAGATTCAAAAAGGTGTTCCGGTAAAACTGGAGTTGACACTTCAAACAGAGTTCTCACCTTCTGCTCCTGGCTTCAACGTCATTGCGGAAATTCCTGGGACCGATTTGAAAGATGAAATTGTGATGATCGGTGCTCACCTTGACTCCTGGCATGGTGGCACGGGAACAACAGACAATGGAGTTGGATCGTCAGTAATGATGGAGGCGATGAGAATTTTGAAATCGCTTGGCGCGAATCCGAGAAGAACAATTCGTATTGGTCTGTGGGGTGGTGAAGAACAAGGGCTCCTTGGTTCAAGGTCCTATGTCAAAAGAACTTTTGGTGAACGCCTTGATAAAAGTTTTCCATACGACAGCATCAAGCTGACTTCAGCCGGAGAAAAATTCTGCGTGTATTTTAATATGGATAATGGTACTGGAAAATATCGCGGTGTGTACTTGCAAGGAAATGAAGCTGCTCGACCAATTTTTAGAAGTTGGATTAAGCCATTTGAAAAGCTAGGCGCTGCCACGCTGACTTCGCGTAATACTTCGGCAACAGATCATATTTCTTACGATAATGTTGGGTTGCCTGCGTTTCAATTTATTCAGGATCCAATTGAATATGGAACACGAACACACCATACCAGCATGGACTTGTATGATAAAGCCATGGAATCAGATTTGAAACATAATGCCGTGATGACTGCAGCGTTTGCCTGGATGGCCGCGAATCGTGATGGGAAGTTTCCGCGGAAATAAGAATTGAAAAAAAATTTAGCAGATAGGATGTCTCCCGCAGTGATTGTTGTTTCGTTGCGGGAGATTTTTATGTCCCAGGCGTAGAAGATCAGCCTGGGCAATGCGTAAATCTTAATACGCGAATTCGCCGAATTCAGATTTCAACGTCAATTTTTTTACATCGGAAGAGTCAACTCTGCCAACAATTCTTGCATCAACATGGAATGATTTAGAAATACTAATAATGTCGGCAGCGAGCTTTTCATCAACATAAAACTCCATGCGGTGACCCATGTTGAACACTTTATACATCTCCTTCCAATCGGTGCCACTTTGGTCGTGGATCAATTTGAAAAGAGGCGGAACAGGGAACAGATTGTCTTTAATGATATGAAGATTGTCAACGAAATGAAGAACTTTTGTTTGTGCGCCTCCGCTGCAATGAATGATACCATGGATTTCACTGCGAAATTTTTTCAAAATCCCCACAACGATTGGTGCATATGTGCGGGTTGGAGATAAAACGAGTTGACCAACATTCACATCAACACCTGAAAGCTTATCCGTGACTTTTGATGTTCCGGAATAAATCAAATCGCTTGCAACGTTAGGATCAAATGTCTCCGGATATTTGGAAAAATATTCTTTCGTAAAAACATCGTGTCGTGCAGAAGTGAGGCCATTGCTGCCCATGCCTCCGTTGTAAGCATCTTCGTAACTGGCTTTTCCAAACGAAGAAAGTCCAACAATTACGTCTCCGGCTTTTATTCTCGCGTTGTCAATTACATCACTCCGTTTCATTCGACAAACCACGGTGCTATCGACAACAATTGTTCTGACGAGATCACCTAAGTCTGCAGTTTCTCCACCGGTGCTGATGATGTTCAAACCATTTTGACGAAGCATATCCAACACTTCTTCTGTGCCGTTGATGATCGCGGAAATAACTTCTGCTGGGACCAGATTTTTATTTCGTCCAATGGTTGAAGACAGCAGAATATTATCAATAGCCCCAACGCACAACAGGTCATCAATATTCATGATGATCGCGTCCTGGGCAATCCCTTTCCAAACGGAGAGGTCGCCGGTTTCTTTCCAATACAAATAAGCGAGTGAAGATTTTGTGCCCGCTCCGTCAGCGTGCATGATCGTACAATAGTCGGGATCGTTCGCTAAAAAATCAGGAACGACTTTGCAGAATGCTTTCGGAAAAAGTCCTTTGTCAAGTTTGCTGATGGCCTGATGGACATCTTCTTTTGAGGCTGATACTCCGCGCTGTGAATAACGATCTGACACTGGAATGAATTAGCGCGAAAATTAGTAAGGATCGCCTGGTTTAAAAAACAATTGTCACAAAGAACTTTCCGTAATGGCGTTCGATGTGACAAATGCTGAAATGAATTATTTGGTGATCTCTGCAGTTCCTGACCCAGTTCCGATTTTTATCTGAATGTCTTTCGCTCCGATTTTGGCAGTCTTCTGAATTCTGACATTGGAATTATTATCATCATCAATCGTTTCTTCTTTGTCGAATTTGAACGGCGCAACGATGGTGCCATTGCGCTTGTTAGCCGTCATGACAACTTCACCAGCAATTGCGTTTCCACCGAAGTTCAGCGTTGAATTTCCTGAACCACTATTCAAGCTGATGTTGAAATCAAGGGGTGCAGCCAATGTCACCGCAACATCGCCTGACCCTGAATTGAACGAACTCGATCCTGTCAAAACAATATTTTTCGAGCGAATGTCGCCACTGCCAACATTAGCTTTGATATCGGCTTTGATGTCTGTCAATGAGATATTGCCCGAACCCGCGTTCAACGAAATGTCGCCGGTTCCCTTCGACACACGAATGGCCCCTGAGCCGGTATTCACATTTAGTTCCCCCGACGTTTGAGTGATCTCAAAGTCACCAGATCCTGTGTTGAAATCCAAAACACCACTCACATTTGTGATGTCAATGTTGCCGGAGCCGCTGTTTGTTTTCACATCTAGATTCACATCGCCAACAGTGATATCACCGGAACCTGTGTTGATATTCACTGACGTTTTATCGGGAACCTCCAGCGTCCATGAAGACGACCCGGAATGACTGCCACCGGAGAATTCTTCTTTCAGCGTAAGCTTGCTGGAATTTTGTTCCAAGACAGGTTTGAAATCATCTTCGTCATAATTGTACTTGACAAGAACTTTCACATCGCTTCCACTACTTTTTTTGATGTCGATATCGCCACTGGATGTGTTGAGGCGAATAGACTTAATTCCTGAAAACGTTTTGTTGATTGTTTTTTCCTGGCTGAATGCTAACGTGACTGCTAAGGCCAGCAAAATCGTTAATGATTGTTTCATAGAGATGTTTTTAAAGTTGGACAAAAATGCCCGTCAGGCAGGAATGTATCCTACCTGACGGGATATATAGAATTGTTCACCTGTGTATATAAGATACCGGGCAGGATCAAAAAGGTTGCATCCTAAAGTGAAAGTTTTTTAAAGAATTGCCAGGCAATGATGCCGAGGCACACAGAAACATTCAGAGAATGTTTTGTTCCAACTTGAGGGATTTCAATGGCAACATCAGCACGAGGGATACAATCTTCACTCACACCATTGACTTCATTACCAAATACGAGACAATATTTTTGATTTGGAATGGGATTGAA
>CBQWHS010000154.1:0-8074 GCA_967728665.1 uncultured Chryseosolibacter sp.
GCATAAATGTTGCCTTGGCGCGATAATATCCCATATTTATTGCCTAACTTGCATCACTTTATTAATTACTCTAGCCGCGAGATCCTGGTACCACTCCCACCCTTCAAAACAGATCGACAGAATCTTTAATAAAGCATATGTTTAACTAAAAAGCTGTGTTGAAGCACTGAATGACGATATTATTAATTGATGACGATAAGAAGAACCAAAGACTCTTCTGCGAAGCAGTCAAAATAATTTCACCAACTATAGAGTGCGACACCGCTAGAATGTTGCTGAAGCAAGTGTGATGCTAAATCGCGAAACTGAATTGCCGCACCTAAACGACAAAAAAGAAAAGAAGTACGCCACAATATCAAAGTCCAATACTCAAACTAAAGCACTAAATTCAAACAATCAGTTATGCTCTTAAAAACGTACACACCGGTATGGCACAAATATCGCCCTGTGATTTTAAAAATGATGATCGACTCGAAGAGTGAACCCAAAACATATCAGCTTTCGGAACATGAGTTCAAGGCAATGAATGGCAATCAAAAAGGAGGCTACGCCTTTTCGATGCAGGTGGCTAACGGCAGAGTAAGGAATCTTGTAAAAGAAGCCGCAGTGGCGCAAGACTTGTGGCAAGTGCTGCAGCAATCCCCGAAGGCAAGTGAATTGATTGCTGAGTCAACTTACCAGTTTGCTATGGATAAGAATTACCTGTTACGCGTCGAAATCATAAACAACTAATCACTACGTATGGCTGAAACATTTAGTAAGAAAGAAAAAGAAAAGAAAAAACAACAGAAGAAGAAAGAGAAGGAGCAGCGTAAGGCTGAACGGAAGGCGAACGCGAAAACTGGTCAATCCCTTGAGTCAATGATGGCGTATGTAGACGAAAATGGAAACCTGTCTGATGCACCACCCGATCCAACAAAGAAAAAAGTAATCAAAGAAAGTGATATCGTTCTTGGTTCCAGGAACATTGAGGGCGCAGAGACCAACCCGGTGCGCAAAGGACGAGTGACTTATTTCAACGATTCAAAAGGCTATGGTTTTATAAAAGACCTGCAAACTCAAGAAAGCATTTTTGTTCATACAAATGCATTGGACTTCCCGATAAAGGAAAACCAAATGGTATCATTTGAAACAGAGAGCGGCTTCAAAGGTTTGAATGCTGTTCGAGTGAAGAAGATATAACTACAATGAGCTAAAGCTCCGTCACCATTCGGTTCTTTCTATAGCATGGGCTTTATAACTTGTTGCTAAAGAGCACACCATGTATAAGAGCTTTAGCTTATAACTTTCATGTCACAGTTCTTCGTATAAAGGGATGGTTTGACCGAACCCTTTACAGCGAAAAACAAATCCAAAGAAGACTAAATCCGTTTTAGTTCAATAGCAATGACCTTTAGCTTGTTGCTAGGCATGCAAAGTGCACGAGGCTTTATGCTGAATGATAGTTTCCTTTCGAGTTGAGTTATCGGCCCGATAATTTGAACCCCAATCTCAAATCGTTTTCAAAGCTGCTCCAGCACAGAGAACGATAACTTCCACAGAAGTTGATTGACATCGTCTTGACAAATGAGTATCTTCATTTGACATTCAGCAACTCCAGACACCAACCCTTTCTGTTATGAGATACGTTCTACCACTCCTACTCATGTTCGCATGCGCCAAATCGACGACTGAGAATACATTGCAGACATTGCCCTTTGCCGTGCATGGCTCAGTGGAAGCGATGCCAGATTTCCAAAAAGGATTTCTTCTTTTGCACAATTTTGAATATGACGATGCCCGTCAGCTATTTCTCGATGCTCAACGAAAAGATCCTTTGTTTGTGATGGCGTATTGGGGAGAAGCAATGACTTATGATCATCCCATTTGGCGCGAAGTGGACGTTGACAAAGCACGGGCAGCATTAAACAAGTTTGGAACAACAAAAGAGGAACGATCGAAGGCCTGTAAATCTGAATTGGAAAGAGATCTTCTTGCTGCTGTTGAAATTCTATTCGGCGATGGTTCTAAACCTGATCGCGAAAAGCAATATTCGGAATTCATGAAGAATCTATACGAACGATATCCCGACAACAATGAAGTATCAGCTTTTTACGCGTTATCGTTGCTACAAACAAAAAAGACATGGGGCGAATGGGAACCTCAAAATGATGAAGCTGCCAAAATCTGTGAGAAAATTTTATCGCGCAATTCAAATCATCCTGGCGCCCTCCATTACTTGGTGCATGCTGATGATCACCCTCAATATGCCAACAAAGGTCTGAGTGCTGCTAACAAATATTCGAAAGTTGCAAGCTATGCAGGTCATGCACTTCATATGCCTTCGCACATTTATCTGGCATTGGGTATGTGGAATGATGTTGTTACTTCAAATGAAGTCTCGTGGCAAGCTGGTGTAGACCGGAAAATCAAAAAGGGCCTATCGAATGAAGCTTACAATTATCACGCGCACCTTTGGCTTGAGTACGGTTATCTTCAACAAGGCAGGTTTGAAAAAGCAAAAAAATTATTGGAGGATCAGATCCGCTATTCCAATGAGCTATCATCGATACGGGCAAGATCGGGACTCGTGCAAATGAAAGGTCATTATCTTTTTGAAACTAATGAATGGAGTTCTCCAATTTCAACGTTGAAAATTGAAACGGGCGATTTGGATTTCGCTACCCGGTTCAATGATTTTCTAACTATTGCCGCGCACGCATTCCACATTGATGACCAATCCACCCTGCAGGAAATTATCAATGAATATAAACGAAGCATTGCATCGATTCGGCCGCAGGTAATGGAAGGTGAGAAAATTACAATTTGCAGCACAACACGTTACCAAAAAAGTCCAGCGACTAAATCTGACCTTATACGAGCAGAGCGATATTTGGCAGAATGTACGGCACTACTCGCATGGCTGAACAAAGACCTTAAAACTGCAGAGGAGAATTTCAAAAAAGCATTGCCTCAAAACGAAGTCTTTGTAGTTGGACCACCCGACTTTTTTAAGTCGCCTTACGAATTCTACGGCGATTTTTTATTGAGTGTCAAACGTCCTGCGGAAGCCTATGAGAATTATCAAAAAGCGCTGATTTATTCGCCGAAACGGTTAATGTCAATCAAAGGGTCGCTAAATGCTGCCCTTGCCATGAACGACCAGAGCAAGATCTCATCGTTGCAAAAACAAATCACAGCTATGACTGAGGTTTCTATTGCAAATAATCGGTGAAAATGTTCAGAGCTTGCTGAAATCCGTCAAATGATTTACATAGTCTTGTTGACATAAAACGGAACACCGAGAAACAAAAAATTACATACTTCTCGGTATTTCTCTAATCGAAAGGTATGCGTAAATTTAGGCAAAGGCTCACCCCATGCGCTTTACCTATACCTGTTTTTTTATCCTATGCTTTTACGGATTGCAAGCGCAAGACTGGCAAACCGTTTACAAGCAATCGTCTTCCGCATTTAGGAATCAAAATTTTGAAGAAGCACTCGCACTTTCAGAAAAAGCACTCCAACTATCCGACGCAGACGCTAAATCGAAGGCATTCACCCTTCAGATCATAACTGCTTCTAGCCTCGAATTGAATAAACCGGAAGTCGGCCTTAAATATATTCACGAAGAGCTTGAGCTATTCGGCAAAATAGAACCGACAGGAAAAAATTACGCCGATGCGTTCATAAAAAAAGGTAAGCTTCTATTCATGGCAAGCAAACCATCGGAGGCGGCCGCTATTTTTAGTGATGCCCTCATCGCTGTTGAGAAAGCGTATGGCGAGAAAAATTACGATTACTACCTGGTGTTGCTCAATCAGGGGCAAGCATTAGTTATTTCAGAAAAATATAAGGATGCCCAAAAGAATTTCGAAGCATGTGAGAAAGCGTTTCCAAGCTTTGAAGACGCAGGTGAAGATTACCTGTATACGTTATACTACTTCGGCGTCACTGGTGTTAAACTTTCGCAAGCGGACATTGTTCAAACAAAATTGACTGCATTCATAAATCTCCTGGAAAAGAATGGGTTGACAAGCTGGCCTGAGTATAACGAAGCCAAGAATTTGTTGAAGTCACCATCGACAAATTCAGGTGACGCAAATTCCTCAAAGCAACTGTCCTCGTTGCTTAAGCGCGCCGTAGAAATTCAAAATACAAATCCAAATGAGGCAAAGTCGCTATATGAATCATGTGAAAAAATTATAGCGCAATATAACATTGCCGATGGCCTTGCCCTGTCATCTTTCATCAATCAAGCAAATGTGTTATGCCGTCTTCGGGAATTTCAAAAAGCTGCTGAGAAATTATCCATCTCAAAAAACATTGCCGCAAAACTCTTAGCGCCTGAGGCGATGGAGTACGGGTACATTCAAAAAACAGAAGCCTTGATCCTCTCGCAATCTGGGAAACCAGAACAAGCATTGCCATTATATGAAACCGCAGTTCGAACCTTTAAGAATGCGAACCCAAATATCAGATTTGTTCAGGTTCGTGAAATAGCACGGGAACTCTCGTCCTATCATACCGACAAATCATTTCTCATTCTCGAAGAAGGGCTCGCTGACTCAGATTTTGCAAAACTTAACTCCAGTGACCAAATTGAATTTCTCAGACTATACGCAAGCCTATCGATTGAACATCAGCGCGGATCACAATTGGCTTCCGTCCTTCAAAGCAATGAGGCGAAGTTTGCCAGTGCTGAAACCAAACAAGCTTACTTGCTCTACAAAGGAATCGCACTTGGCAATCAGGGAAATTTTAATAAATCGATTGAGTCCCTGAAATCTGCAATCGCAGTAAACCCCGAGAGCCCAGTGATCTCTGAAGCGTATTATGAAATGGCCCGTTACGAACAAAAAGCAGGAAACTTCAAGAACGCTGAAGAATATTATCAAAAAGCGATTAAGATGCTGAAGCACGAGGATGATCAACTTGTCAATCAGATTTACAATTCTTTTGCCACATTTTATCTTGGGCTTGGAAATTATGCCGGTGCGGAGAAAGTACTAACAAAACTTTTGGCAGTTGATCATCAACCATCTCTTTTCTACAATACAGTAAAGCAAAACCTTTCCGCAATCTATCAGCAAACAGGTAGATACAAAGAGGCGAAACACATTCTTATTGAAGTTCTCAAAACTGAGGAACGTGAGTTTGGAAAAGTACGGGCCGAGTACACGGTAACGTTGCAAAATTTAGCACTTGTCTATCAGAAATTAAACAAGGTGGATTCAGCTTTGTTGCTGATGAGTGAAGCACTCGCACTTGACAAGCAAATCTATGGAGAAGAAAACTTGGTTTACGCAACGAAAATGGCCAATCTCGGAGCACTCTACCAGGACGTCCAAAATTTTTCAAAGGCTAAAGAGTTTTATGAAAATGCTCTTCGAATTCGGAAAAAATTTCTTCCACCTCAGCATCCTGACTATGCGTTCAACGTCTATAATCTCGCATACTTGTTTTATCGAACACAAAATCGTTCGCAAGCCTTACCGTTGTTCCGGGAAACAGCCTCCTATTATTTAAAACAAATCAAAGAAGTCTTTCCTGCGCTGAGTGATTATGAAAGAACAATGTTTTATAATAAAGTGAGGCCAGTAATTTATTCTACTGAATCCTTTTTAACAGAGAACAGCAGCCTCGATGAAAACATACCTGGCGAGCTTCTTAATTTCAGATTGGAAACGAAAGCCCTGCTTTTGAATTCTTCCATGAAGACGCGAAATACAATTCTCAACAGCGGTAACGAGTCTTTAATAACAGAATTCAAAACATGGCTGCACACCAAGGAGCAGCTCGCGTTCCTTTATTCGCTCAATATTAACGATCAAAAGAAACACCTGAAGCTAATTGATGAGTACGAATCAAAAGCCAACGCGTTAGAGAAAAGTTTGTCCGTGCAATCTGATGCATTTGCTAAAACTTTTGAACGTGCCACAGCTGATTGGAAAAAAATTCAGGCTAAGCTAAAACCCGATGAGGCCGCCGTTGAAATTATCCGTGTCAATCTTCCAAAAAAAGATTCCATTACTTATGCAGCATTGGTATTCAAGTCAATTGGGAATCCAAAACTTATTGTGCTGCCAAGTCGAAAAACTGAAACCCGTGATTTTAATGGTTATCGCAACAGTGTTCAATTCATTTTGGAAGACACGATCTCATACAATATATACTGGAAAAAAATCGACCGATTGCTGGCGGGTGCCAAGACTGTTTATCTTTCTCCAGATGGAGTTTATAACAAAGTCAACTGTCTTACACTGTTTGATCAATCGACACACAAATTTATAATCGACAAGTATAATATTCAGTTGGTAACGAACCTGAAAGAACTAATCGATCGCACTCCGAGTCAGCCTCCTGCTGGCAAAAACGCCGTTCTCCTAGGATCTCCTGATTTCAGACTTGGATTAACCACGTCCATAAAAAACATACCCACAACCTCAGGCGATGGTGAAACTTTTTTTGAACTCTTGCACGGTGGTTTGACCGATTTACCCGGTACGGAAACGGAGATTACAAAAATTTCAGAAATCCTCACGAGGAAAAATTGGAACGTTCGTGTTGAAACACACGAGAAGGCAAGTGAAGATCTGATGAAAACCTTAAGCCCCGAAATCCTGCACATTGCAACGCATGGTTTTTTTATTTCCGCAAAAGAAAAGAGCGATCAGGTGAATGATGCATCGTTATCTAATATCAGGTCGAACGTAATGCTGCGTTCCGGAATTCTGCTGGCCGGAGCGGAAAAATTCATCGTTGATAAACTACAAGGGAATTCAAGTGAAACAAAACGTGAGGATGGCGTACTCACAGCGCTTGAAGTGATGAATCTTTCACTCGACAAAACTTCGCTCGTTGTGCTCTCTGCATGCGAAACTGCGAGTGGTGATGTTAGAAATGGTGAAGGTGTTTATGGGCTGCAGCGCGCATTTTTGCTGGCTGGTGCAAAAAGTTTGATCATGAGTTTATGGAAAGTTGATGATAACGCTACTCAGGAATTAATGGTTAACTTTTATAATCGCTGGATGAATGGTGATCCAAAAGCAATCGCCTTTCAAAAAGCACAACAAGATCTAAAAACGAAATTTCCCCAGCCCTATTTTTGGGGAGCATTCGTTCTTGTCGGAAACAATTGAATATAGAACATGAAACTTTTGTTAAGCCTGTTGTTTGCAACGCTGAGCACGACACACATTTTTTCGCAGACAATACCTGCTGTTGATGGGCGAAAAAGAATTCCGATTAGTTCAAAAAAACTGGTCGAGTTTAATCCAACCATAAGTGCAGATGGACGAACACTGATTTTTGAAACGCAAAAAATGGGTAAATGGGAGTTGTGGCAATCTCACCAGAATTCCGATGGTCAATGGACTGAGCCTTATCCGCTGTCATCCATCAACGAGAAATGCTCTTTCATCGCAGGACCAAGCTTAAGTTATGATGGCAACAAACTTTACTACACTGCTTTTATAGAAGGCGTGACAACATCAGAAGACATCTTCTACTCGGAGCGCCTTGATGACAAACAATGGGGTGCGCCAAAATCTGTCGGACCGGTAATTAATTCTGACAGCTACGAAGGATTTCCCTCGGTATCATCGGATGACAACTCATTGTACTTCATCAGTCAGCACGAGGAACTTGAAAGCACGAAGAAAGAGAAAGAAGACTGCTTTGCGATTTATGTTTCACATCGGACTAAGGATGGCTCATGGGGTGAACCCGAACTGCTGCCGGATAACATAAACATGGGTTGCGAGCGCGACCCGAAGATCATGGCGGATAACAGGACATTAATTTTTTCAACTATACAGCCAAATCGAAAAGGTAAGTTCGATTTATATCAGGCACAGATGAAGCCCGATCGAACCTGGAGTGACCCTATTCCTCTCGACTTCATTAACTCAAAAGAAAACGATCAGTCACCATGCATTTCGGCTGCCGGTGATAAGATGTATTTTTATAGTGATGAGGACATTTATGAAATAGCTATTCCGCAAACTTATCGTCAGTTTATCAACATTACTGTGCAGGGAACAATTTTTTCAGAAAAAACAAAAAGACCGCTGCACGCGAAAATCCTTGTAAC
>CBQWHS010000155.1:0-8065 GCA_967728665.1 uncultured Chryseosolibacter sp.
GCGTAATCATTGCTCGGCGTCCCCATAAAACTTTGTCCTTCTTTTTTAATTACACCAATCACCAGGTATTTCATATTCTTCACCTTGATGACTTCACCTAGCGGACTTCCTCCATTTGGAAAAAGAGCCTTATAAATTTCGTTTCCGATGATGGCAACATTTCGTCCGCCTTCAAGGTCTTCAGGTGTAAAAAAGCGTCCTTGCTCAATGTTCAATTCAAAAATATCGTTATACCCCTGAGATCCGCCAACGAGTCTGACCTGTCCAATACTGTTGTTGTTGCGTTTCACTACTTGATTACCTCGTCCGGCGAAAATGGCAATACCGTTCTGATACTTAAGATTCTCCTGGAGGAACTTATATTCCGAATAAGATGAGTTGGGTCTCCTCCAGAATTCCCACCATTTGTATTCACCGGAATTGTCGGCTAGAAATGGCCATTTTTCAACATAAATAACCCCGGTTCCAAGGAAATTTAAGCTGTCTTTGATGTTCTTCTCTAAGGAATCTACCAATGTCAATACGGTGATGATGGCGAAAATGCCTACAGTAACTCCAAGCAAAGAGAGAATCGTTCTTAAAAGATTCGATTTCAATGCTCTCCAGGCAAAGCGGAAACTTTCAAAGATTTGGCGCAATGTTTTCATTTAAAAGCCTATACGTAAGAAGGTAATCAGGGGTTTGTCGCTCATTGAGCTGGCGAATTACCTTGTTTAGACTAAAAAACGGCGTTTTTGTTACAGAAATAAAAACAAGGCTTCGTTTGTCGAAAAACTTATTTCTTACCTTATTTTTGCAGCCTTGTTTAAAAATACGCTTGATTAGGCATATTCCGCTTGTACTACTATGAAGTTATCCGAGTTTAAGTTTGACCTTCCCCAAAATTTAATTGCCAACCGCCCAGCCGACAACCGAGATGAGTCCCGACTCATGGTTATTCATAAAGACAGCGGCAAAATCGAACATAAAGTTTTTAAAGACATTGTCGGCTATTTCAGTGAAGGCGATGTGATGGTAGGAAACGATACCATGGTTTTCCCTGCACGTTTATACGGTCGAAAGGAAAAAACAGGCGCTAAGATTGAAGTTTTCCTTTTGCGTGAACTCAATGCTGAAATGCATTTGTGGGATGTGCTGGTTGATCCCGCTAGAAAAATCCGCGTTGGAAATAAATTGTATTTCGGTAATGGAGACCTTGTCGCCGAAGTAATCGACAACACTACTTCAAGAGGCAGAACAATTCGTTTTCTTTTCGATGGAGATTCTGTTGCGTTTGATAAAGTGATTGAGACGTTAGGTGAAACTCCTCTTCCGAAATACATCAAGAGAAAAGTTGAGCCTGACGACAAAGAAAGATTTCAAACCATTTACGCAAAACATAAAGGTGCCGTATCTGCTCCCACTGCCGGACTGCACTTTACTCGTCAACTTCTGAAGCGCCTTCAAATCAAAGGTGTTGACATGACCTACGTTACACTTCACATCGGCCTGGGAACTTTCCGTCCGGTAGATGTAGAAGACTTGACGAAACATAAAATGGATTCCGAAAATTTCATCGTCGGACCGGAAGCCGTTGACATGGTGAACAAAGCACTTGACAACAAGAATCGCGTTATCGCCATTGGCACTACTTCAATGCGTGCATTAGAATCTGCCGTGTCAGCTACAAACCGTTTGAAGCCACGCGAAGGTTGGACGGATAAATTTATCTTCCCTCCATACGATTTCAAGATCTGCAATGCCATGGTGACAAATTTCCATATGCCGGAATCCACGCTGCTGATGATGGCCGCAGCTTTCGGAGGATATGATTTGATTATGGAAGCATACAAGGTTGCCAAGAAAGAGAAATATAAATTTCTTACGTATGGCGATGCGATGCTGATTATCTAAATTATCTGCACATTCTCGCGCCAAGGCTTAAAAAGGTAAGAAGGTTTTGAATAATCGCGAATACGCCATCATTGTTGCCGGAGGAAAGGGCAAGCGAATCAAAAGCGCATTGCCAAAACAATTCCTGGAATTACATGGCAAGCCTATTCTGCTCCACACTATTGAAGCATTTTTCAATTATTCAGATAAGATAACGGTCATCATTGTCCTTCCACATGACGACATTCAAACCTGGAATGCGATTGTTCACAAATTCAATTTTTCCTTACCTGTAATTGTGCAATCTGGTGGAGACACACGGTTTCAATCTGTTAAAAAAGGTTTAGAAAAAATTGATGGTGATGGACTTGTTGCAATTCACGATGGCGTGCGTCCATTAGTCAGCACCGATATTATCGCAGCATCATTCAGACTCGCGGCCATTCACAAATCTGCAGTCGCTGCAGTGCCTCTAAAAGAATCCATTCGGATGACGGATCGGGAGCAGACAAAAGCATTGGATCGATCAAAATTCCGGTTAATTCAAACGCCACAGACTTTCCAGGTCGGATTAATCAAAGCCGCCTATTCAATGAAGGAAGAGGATAGTCTCACTGACGATGCAAGTGTGGCCGAACGTGCAGGCAATTCAATTTTTCTCTTCGAGGGAAATTACCGCAATATAAAAATCACTACAGAGGAAGATTTAGTAATCGCTCATGCGTTGTTAGAAAGCAACCAGCAATTGTAGAATCTTCTCTACCTTTCAGAATTCAAGCAGCTATAAACTTCAGTAATCGATTGAAATAGGCTAAAGGAACGGTTTTTTCAAAAAATACCGAACACCTAAACATCCTATTTTATGAACACCCGGTACACTCTCCAACTTCACAATGTCACCTTAGAAAATTTAAGCCTGGTTGGCGGCAAAAACGCTTCTCTGGGGGAAATGATTCATAATCTTTCCTCGCTTGGTATTACCATTCCTTTTGGTTTCGCGATCACCGTTGATGCCTATTGGGAATTTCTCAAACATAACCACCTTGAAGCGGCCATCAGAAACGTCATCGAGTCTATCGACATGGATAACCTGATTTCCCTTCGCAAAGGTGCAATGCAGGTTCGTCAAGTTATCCGTAACGGAAAATTTCCCGAAGCACTCGAAAAGGAAATTCTCGTGAGCTATAAAAAACTTTCCAACATGTATAACCAGGAGGCGACTGATGTGGCGGTTCGTTCCAGCGCAACAGCCGAGGACCTTCCTGACACTTCGTTTGCGGGGCAACAGGAAACATATTTGAACGTTCGCGGACCGGCGGGAGTTATGGACGCTGTTCGTAATTGCTTTGCTTCCTTATTCACCGATCGCGCCATCTCCTACCGTCACCATTTTAAATTTGATCATTTTGATGTTGCGCTCTCTGTCTGTGTTCAAAAAATGGTTCGTTCCGATTTAGCTTCTTCCGGAGTTGCCTTTTCACTGGACACCGAGTCTGGCTTTAAAAACGCGGTGATCATTAATGGTTCATTTGGTCTGGGCGAAATGATTGTTCAGGGCTCAATTTCTCCGGATGAGTTTATCGTTTTCAAACCCACACTTGAAAAAGGCTTTGAACCAATCATCGAAAAAAATCTGGGCAAGAAAGATCGGAAGATGATTTATGGAGATGATCCGGGTCAGCTCACCAAGATTGTTAATGTTCAACGCGAACAGCAGAAAAAGTTTTGCCTTGAGGATGATAAGATTTTGGAATTAGCGAAGTGGGTTTGCCAGATCGAAAAACATTATTCGAATAAAAAAGGTCAATGGTGTCCTATGGATATTGAATGGGCAGTTGATGGCTTGACGAATCAGTTATTCATTGTGCAAGCGAGACCTGAGACAATTCATTCCCGAAAGGATGAGACAAAACTTGTGGAGTACAAGATTGGTGCATCTGGTCCGGAGAAAAGAATTTTAAATGGTATCGCGGTTGGCGATAAAATAGCTACCGGAAAAGTTGTGATCATGTATTCACTTGATGGTCGTGATGGATCTCATGATGGAATTGATTTTCATGAAGGCGATATCCTGGTAACAGAAATGACCGATCCTGATTGGGAGCCCATTATGAAAAAAGCTTCGGCCATCGTCACGAACAAAGGAGGAAGAACTTGTCATGCTGCTATTGTAGCCCGGGAGCTCGGCGTTCCTGCAATTGTTGGGACGGGAACCGGCACCGAGGTAATCAAAGATGGCGAAACCATCACAGTATCATGTTGTGAAGGTGATACTGGGTTTATTTACAGCGGCAGCGTTCCATTCGAGAAATATGAAACGGATCTCAATGATCTCCCCAAAATATCCACACCAATAATGCTCAACGTAGCGTCACCAGAACTTGCCTTTAAGTTTTCACACATTCCAAATTCGGGTGTCGGTTTAGCACGAGAAGAATTTATCATCAACAACTATATACAAGCACATCCCTTGGCGCTTCTTCATCATCGCGAAATTGGTGATAAGGCATTAACTGAAAAAATTGAAAAACTGATCACCGGTTATGAAACGGAAGAATCATTCTTCATCCAAAAATTATCTTATGGAATTGGGAAAATTGCCTCTGCATTTTATCCCAACAAAGTGATCGTTCGTTTCTCCGATTTCAAGACAAATGAATATGAAAATCTTCTTGGTGGCTCGCATTTCGAACCGAAGGAAGAAAATCCAATGATTGGATGGAGAGGTGCTTCGCGATATTATTCTGACAAGTATCGTCATGCCTTCGGGCTTGAATGTCTTGCGATAAAACGCGTTCGCGAGAAAATGGGATTAGAGAACGTTGTTGTCATGATTCCATTCTGCCGAACGGTAAATGAATTGCAACAAGTTTATGAAGTGATGAAAATGTATGGACTGGAACGCGGACAAAAAGGGCTTGAGGTGTATTTAATGGCGGAGATCCCTTCGAATATTTTGTTAGCGGATGAATTCTGTAAATACATTGATGGATTCTCCATTGGCTCCAATGATCTTACCCAACTCACACTTGGATTGGATCGTGACTCAGCATTGGTTGCCGGACTTTATGATGAACGAAATCCGGCCGTGAAAAAATTAATATCGTCATTGATCAAAACGGCCCGCGAAAATGGAATTAAGGTTGGCATTTGTGGACAGGGCCCCTCCGACTTTCCAGACTTTGCCGAATTTTTAGTTGAACAGGGAATTGATAGTATTTCGGTTACGCCTGATTCAGTCTTGAAGACGATCCGGACGCTGGCGAATGTCAGCGAAAACGTATTGATTGATTAGGCTGTGTTATCCCAAATCTCGAAAGGGAGTTTAATAGTTTCTGCGATATCACCGTGAACGTGACATAATCGTGATCTACGATCAAAGCCTTAGTAGGTTTCTGGTCCTTTAGTCTTTCGTGCCCTGTATTAATAAAAAAGGTTGCCATGAAAATGACAACCTTATATCTTAAAGCCGCTTTGGCATCAATATTCGTCTTCGTTGAAGAAAAAGTCCTCTTTCGTGGGATAATCCGGCCAAATTTCCTCAATGCTCTCATAAGGCTGGCCGTCATCTTCCAATTCCTGAAGATTCTCCACAACTTCTAAAGGAGCGCCAGACCTAATCGAATAGTCAATCAATTCATCTTTGGTGGCTGGCCAAGGAGCATCTTCAAGATAAGAGGCGAGTTCGAGTGTCCAATACATAGTGTTAGTCCTCCTTTAATTTTTCGCAAAAATAAACTTTAATTGAACAATTCAAATACCGGATATTTTTTATTTCATAAGATTAAAAACCACGGAAAAAAGTTCATTTTGAATCGATTTTACTGGAAAAATGTAACCTGCCTGTGTCTCGACAGAAAAGTTATTCACATATTGCGCTCCAATGCGTCCACGTGCGTTTTACCTTCCACGGTTTGGTAACGTATCAGGAACGTTCAGATTGTTTTAGTCGTTAATCGATCGGTTTCTAATTCACCAACATAAATTCTTCTATGGCTGACGAAAAAATAATTTTTTCAATGGCGGGCGTCAATAAGATCTATCCGCCCAGCAAACAAGTTCTTAAAAACATTTACCTCTCTTTTTTTTACGGTGCCAAAATTGGCGTGCTTGGCCTAAATGGCTCGGGTAAATCCTCATTGTTACGAATCATTGCGGGCCTTGATAAGGAATTCCAGGGCGAAGTTGTGTCGGATCTAAGCTTCAGTGTTGGATTGCTGGAGCAGGAGCCTAAACTTGACAAGGACAAGACAGTAAAAGAAATCGTTGAAGAAGGTGTTCAGGAAATTTCCAGTCTGTTAAAAGAATTTGAAGCCATAAATGAAAAATTCGGCGATCCTGCGGTTTTGGAAGATCCGGATGCCATGGATAAGCTCATTCAAAAGCAGGGTCAGATCCAGGAAAAATTGGACGCTGTTAATGCCTGGGAATTAGATCACAAGTTGGAACGCGCCATGGATGCCTTACGATGTCCACCGCCAGATGCAAAAATTGAATACCTGTCAGGCGGAGAAAAGCGAAGAGTGGCGTTGTGTCGATTGCTGCTCCAGGAGCCGGATGTTCTACTTCTGGATGAACCTACAAACCACCTTGATGCCGAATCGGTACAGTGGCTCGAACAACATTTGAAGCAATATAAAGGAACTGTTATCGCTGTGACTCACGATCGTTATTTTCTCGATAATGTTGCAGGATGGATTCTTGAACTTGACCGCGGAGAAGGAATTCCCTGGAAAGGAAATTATTCCTCATGGCTGGATCAAAAACAGAAACGCCTTGCCCAGGAAGAGAAGAGTGAATCGAAGCGTCAGAAAGCACTGGAACGCGAATTGGAATGGGTTCGAATGAATCCAAAGGGAAGACAAGCAAAAGGGAAAGCGCGCTTAAGTGCATATGAAAAATTATTAAGCCAGGAGACACGCGAGAAAGAAGAAAAACTCGAGTTATTTATTCCACCCGGGCCGCGTCTTGGAAATAAGGTGATCGAAGCCAACGGTGTGGCTAAAGGTTATGGCGATAAGTTACTCTATGAAAATTTATCCTTTAATCTTCCGCCTGCCGGAATTGTTGGAATCATTGGACCGAATGGAGCAGGTAAGACAACGTTGTTCAAGATGATCACGGGCAAAGAAAAACCAGATGCCGGTAGCTTTACCGTTGGGGAAACTGTTCAGATTGCTTACGTGGATCAGGAGCACGATGACTTGAAACCTGAAGAAACGGTTTGGCAAGCAATTACTGGTGGAAATGAATTGATTGAAATCGGTGGAAAGCAACAGAACTCCAGAGCTTACGTCGGTAAATTCAATTTTAACGGAAACGATCAGCAGAAAAAAGTAAAAGAACTTTCCGGTGGAATGCGAAACCGCGTTCACCTGGCGATAGCATTAAAGCAAGGTGGAAACCTTCTGTTGTTGGATGAACCGACCAACGATCTTGATGTGAACACACTCCGCGCCTTGGAGGAAGCGTTGGATAATTTTGGTGGATGTGCTGTTATCATTTCTCACGATCGCTGGTTCCTTGATCGCGTTTGCACACATATTCTTGCATTCGAAGGCGACTCGCAAGTATTTTGGTTTGAAGGAAGCTTTAGTGAATACGAAGAGAACAAGAAGAAACGCCTTGGCGATGATCAGCCGCACAGAATCAGGTATAAGAAGTTGGTGAGGTGATTGTCTATTTGGTAAAGTGTAGAGAATTAAATCAAAAAGGTTGCATCGGATAAGAATAAAAAAGTCTACAGAGAAAGAATTAAGTAACCTGCCGTTTTTCTAATCAATACCGAATCAGGATTGGCAATTATCGGTTAACTTATTTTGTTCATCATCAAGAATGCTAATCAAAGTTTAAAAATCGGAGATCGAAAAAATATCTACGACTAATTGCGCAGCTATTAGGACTTCTAAATCTCTCTCTCAAAATAAATGAAAGCAGTCATTACAATCGTTCTTCTCATCCTTTCAAATGCATTCATGACACTTGCGTGGTATGGCCATTTGAAATTTAAGGACATGAAGTGGAGTGAAAATCTCCCATTGATTTCCATTATTCTTATCAGTTGGGGAATTGCGCTATTCGAATATACTCTTCAAGTCCCGGCTAATCGGATTGGATTCAAAGACCACGGTGGACCGTTTTCTCTCGTGCAATTGAAAGTGATTCAGGAAGTGATTACGCTGACCGTGTTTGT
>CBQWHS010000156.1:0-8002 GCA_967728665.1 uncultured Chryseosolibacter sp.
CCTTGGCGACCCTGATTTTTATAACGTGCCCACTTCACAACTTCTGGAGCCTGGTTACATTGATAATCGAATGAAAGATTTTTCAGCGACACACGCTACACCGAGCAATAAAATCCGGGAAGGAAACATCGCCTTCAAGGAATCACATCAAACAACCCATCTTTCGATAATCGATAAAGACGGAAATGCGGTTTCAGTTACAACGACTCTCAACGATTGGTTTGGCTCTGGAATCGTTGTGGGTAATGCAGGCTTTATTCTTAATGATGAAATGGACGACTTCAGTATTAAACCTGGTGTCCCAAACATGTATGGAGTTACCGGCGGAGAAGCCAACAAAATTGAACCGCGGAAAAGAATGTTGAGTTCAATGACTCCCACCATCATTGAACGCGATGGCAAAGTGGTGATGGTGCTTGGCACGCCCGGAGGATCAACGATCATGACATCCGTGTTCCAAACGATTTTGAACGTTCTCGAATTCAAGATGACGATGCAGCAAGCTGTAGACGCGAAACGTTTTCATTCTCAGTGGACACCAGATGTAATCTACAATGAAATCAGCGCCTTGACCGCGGAAGATAGCATCACTCTTGTAAAAATGGGCCATCGGTTCGACCCATATTATCTGTCTGGGATTGGGCGAGTGGATGCGATACTGTTACGCAATGATGGAAAACTCGAAGGAGGTGCTGACACTAGAGGCGATGATGCTGCAGATGGATTTTAACTTACGTCCTGTCAGAATTTTTCTGGAGATGAAGCAACATCTGCTGATAACTTTCACTGTGTGGCAACATCAATGCTTTTAGTTCACTGAAGGAATTTGCGATTGATGCAATGGTATCTTCAATAAAATCCCCTTGGAGACCAATGCATGCAGATACTTCCTTGCCAAGATAAAACCGGATCTGCGCTTCAATGAGCGATGACCGGTTTGATGGAATAATTTCACGATAGTACGAAATCAATTCGCGGGCAAGCTCTTGTCCCTCGACAGAAAATTTAAAATTTCGCTGCTTGATAATTTCCACCAGCGAAACTGCCTCTTTGAAATCGGATGGTAATAGCCTTTCATCAATGCCGAGTTGATAGCCAATATATCGCCAGAGGAAAATGAAATCTTCCTTCTGAGATTTTGTCAGCGTGTGACCAGACCGTTGCAAGCCAAACAAAATGATCGCTGAAAATGCAAGATTAGTGCCCGCCATGTCTTCCTGATTTATCGGGACGCCCCAGGAAGGATCCCAATTTTTTCGTGAAACAAAATAACGCGCAATTGAGTGTATGATCCTTGTTTTATTAATGTGAAGTTGTGCAGTGTCATTTTGAAAGCTGCCAGGTGTGGCAACTCCAACAATGAATGAAGCAGTATCATGTAATCTTTTTCCTGGAGCAACTCGCATTTTTTCTGCCAGGAAGAGTGCCTTGTTGCCAGGGGTTCCTGCGTAACAATACGGAAGGGCCATCACTCCCAGCAATGTCATTATTTCAGCCGCATATTGTTGGAATATTCGTTGGCCTGAATTGATTCGCGCCACGATAAACCACGAAGGTGCTGGCCGTTCAGAAATCAGGAAGTCATAAATGCTGCCTTTACCGTGAAGTCGATCTTCAGATCCAGTTGTCAAGGCTTGATACAATTCTTGTTGCCGACCCGCACTGAAACATGACTGAACGATTGCATCCGCTTCAATGTCGCCAATGAAACGCTGACTATCCAGAAATTTCTTGTCCATTCTCACCAACTAGTTTAATGCGAATTCCGGTAAGAATGTTCAGGGATTCAAAAATATTATTCACATTTTAATGTTTCCGCCGGATTGGTTCTTGAAGCCTTGATCGAGTGGAACGCAACTGTCAAATATGTTATGACAAGTGCGATGATCCCTCCGGAGATAAGAATGAGCGGATTGATATCGGTTCGATAAGCAAATCCCGAGAGCCACCAGTCCGCAGCATAATATGCACCCGGAATAGCAATCATCATCGCTACGATAATTAATATCGTAAACTGCCTGTTCAGCATTATTACAATGGAATACATGGTTGCACCTAACACCTTTCGTATGCCGATCTCTTTGGTTCGTTGATCAGTGATATATGCAGACAATCCGAAAAGGCCTAGGCAGGAAATGATGACTGCGAGCATCGTAAAGAATCCAATTGCTTTCGCCAACACTTGCTCCTTTTTCACGATCTGTCCGAAGTTTTCATCGAGGAAATGATATTTAAACGGCTCATCGGACAGGTTCTGCTTCCACTTCGCTTCTGCTGTTTTGAGAACGTCTGCAACCGCATTTGATTTTAATTTTAATTTCAATGCCAGTTGATATGCGCTGTAGGTTGATTTTCTTTCATCAGGCAAAACAATTGCGAGCGGTGCAATTTCATTTCGGAGCGACTCCCAATGGAAATTACTGACCACACCAATCACTTTTTGTGTTTTGTTGATCACTGCACCAATTGGATCTTTATCCAGGTTCAGGGCTTTTACGGCAGCCTCGTTTAGAATGATGGAGGCGGTATCCGATGCTAAGTCCGCGTTAAAATTCCGTCCCTGCAGAATTTTGAATCCCATTACATCGATATAACTGGCGTCTGCGAGATACGTGTTGATGGTGAGATTGTTCTCCATCTCATCCGTTCGGTAAGTGTAAAATGACATGATTGATTTGTTGCCCGGCTCTCCTCCGTGAAGAGAAGCGTTGATCACGCCAGGGTGCTGACGCAATTGTTCACGCAACAAAATAGCCTTGGATCCAAGTTCATCAATGTTATCGATCGTGACAACATTTTCCTCTGTGAAACCAAGATCCTTGGTCGACATATAACTAAGCTGGCGGATTATGATACTGCTGGCAATGATAAGGGCGATCGAAATTGTAAACTGGAATACAACCAACACATTTCTGAAGTTGGATGAATGACCACCATAAATATTTCCTTTCAACACTTTGATGGGTTGAAATTTGGTGAGATGGAAAGCGGGATAAAGGCCGGAAATTATACCAACACCAACTGAAAATGCTACGACTCCGGCAATGCTCAAGATGTTGTTCCATAGTCGGATTGCGAGCTGCTGACCAGTGACCCAATAAAAGATGAACGTGAACAATTCGGCCAGGCATAACGCAATTACCATCGACAACAAGCAGATGAGCACGGATTCCATCAAAAATTGGAAGACAAGTTTCCCTTTTGAGGTTCCAAGAGATTTACGCACACCAACTTCCTTGGCCCTGCGTGTAGCCCTCGCGGTGGAAAGGTTGACAAAATTAACAGCTGCGAGAAGCAGAATGAAACTTGATACAACTCCAAAGATCATTACGTTGGTTTCATTGCCGCCGGGCGAGAGTTCCAGGCTGACTTTTGATTTAAGGTAAATTTCGGTGAGTGGATGAATGATAAACTTCACCGAGTTCTCATCTTTAATGTAACTCTCCAGTGAGATTTTTGCTTTTGGCGATCCAGAGTCGGGATACACATATTTCTCAATCACTTTATCTAATGCTCTTCTCAAGTCCTTCTCACTTGCTTTGGGGCGCAATAAAATATAATTGTAAACAGCCGCCGAAGTCCAATACGGACTTGCAATTGCACGTTCGTCAAGCGAAAGCCAAATTTGTGTTTTCAAATGAGAGTTACTCACGGGATCTTTCACAATACCGGTGATTACGTACGGCTCATTCTTTTTTCCTATACCAATAATTTTTCCAATAACGTTCTCCTCTTTGAATAACTTCTTAGCCATTGCATCGGTAATCACAGCACCACGTGAACTACGAAAAGGATTAGCCTTGTCTCCTACTATGAAGTCATAGGAAAACACCCGGAAGAAAGTTGTATCCACATAATAAGCCACCTCCGTGAATGACCGATCTTCGATATGAATTACCTCACTGCCATTTCGCTGGAAATGTGTCATCGCTTCGATACCAGCAAACTCAGTCTCCAGTTTTTCCTTTAACCGTTGAGGCCCATTTGCAAACTGCCCGATATTGAAAAACGAAACGCCAACGCGATAGATCCGATTCGCATTATCGTAATGACGATCATAACTCCACTCATCGTACACATAAAGAAAGATCACGAGACTGCAGGCCATTCCTACGGCCAGGCCAAGGATGTTAATGACAGAATAGGTGAACTGTCTTTTAAGATTTCTAACGGCTACGGTTAAGAAATTTCGAAACATATTTGACTCATTTTCAAGCTGACTGGCGAATTTGATGCCATGTCGGTAACTGTTTGACCAACAGACTAATTTACAAAACGAGACAGTACTGATTGTAATGAAAATGTTACAGTGGTGATAGCAGTTTTAAAACAGTTTATCAATGCGCTGTCAGCGTTAAAAGTATCAATCCAAGTCAATAACTTTATTTAGCTAATGAGAAGCCAAAGACTGGATAGCCACTCATATCCGGTGATTGTTTAACTACCTTGAAATTATTTCTTTTCATTGTTGTCAGAAATTCATCGATGGTTAGTAAAGGTCTGGCACATTTTGGATCTGAACAATAATTTCCCTCGCCATGGTCGTTCTTAAAGCTATCTCTAAAAAACAAAACGCCATTGGGCTTTAGCTTCCTTCCAAGATCTGTCGCCATTGAATCCAATGAACTGAAATTATGAATCGTTGCATTACTGTATATTAAGTCAAAGGCAGAGTCCGGTAGACTTGAATGGTGAATTCCACCTATAATAGAATGAAATTTGTTTCTTGCCCGGAGATCTGCTCGACATTGTTTAGAATAAAAATCAATAATTCGATTAAGATTACTTTCTTTCAATATTGTAGTGTCAATGTCTTGAATAAAAACGCTCGAACTATCCATTAGCGTTGCCATCATAACTGTCAATGCGCCTGATCCTGCACCAACATCAGCAAACGACATCCCCGGTTTATAATTCATAAATTGAAGGATAGGTTGAAATGTTTTCTTAATATTTTCTTGACTCATCACAGGGCCGTTGTCATACGGCATTGGTTTCGGAGAACACCCAGATAAAATAAGAATTGGCAAAACAAAAATGGGAAGGTTGCTAATATTAATCGCCGAATGAATCAGTCTCATACTCATAGATTGCGTCCTGCATTTTTTACCTAACGTTCTTAGTAACGTTTTTGTCCAGCGCAAAATTGCATTCAGCCAGATTGCCCCAGAGGATAAAGTCTGTTCGCCAACAAACATGAAGCAAAATAAGAATAAGGCAAATCAAGATTACGATGTTTCTGAACAATTCCTTACTCAGCTGCATTTGTTGCGAGCGGGAGGACTTAAAGTGAAAGGCATGAAGTTCTACCACAATTTCAAAGATGCTATTATTAAACTCAACACACTAAAAAAATCCTCCACTGAACTAATTCATCGAATTAATAACCGGCACACTGTCTACAAACTGTTCGAAGTTTACAATGCGACCACCTTTAAGCTTCCATATATGCGCTACTCTCGCGTTGAATGATTTTCCTGTTCGATTATTTGTAGCGCTGTATGTTCCGTAGGCTACTACTTTATCGCCTTCAGCAACATAACCTTCAGGTATGAATTTGTAATCAGTCCATTCGGTTGCCAGACGATTAAATACATTTTTTGTGACGGCATCTATGCCTATGTAAGTTCCCCCATATGGGAATCCCTTTGCTTCAGTCCATGAGCCATTTTCATCAAGGTATTTTTCCAGGTTCTTTCCATTCTCCTCAGAAGATTTTCCTTCGTAAGTACTTTTAATGATTTCTAAATTTGTCATACTTCTTTTTTTTAAAGCACAGCTTGACGATACATAAAGCACCGTCAAGCTGATAATAAATATTCTCACCATTTCATTTCTCCAGTATTAACCTTCGCTCCTATTTGCAGGGCAATTTCAAACGTTAAGGCCGGATACTTTGCTTTTAAAGTACCGATCAAAGCCTCAGAGGTTTTGTTTGACTTCAATGCTTCTTCGTAAAATAAAATATACTCGCGGGTATGCTTAACAGACGTGATATCAAATGCATCGCTATTTTTTGCATGCGCGGGTATCACCGTGGCCGGATTCATGGCTACAACTTTATCCAGAATTGAAACCCAATTTTTCCTTGCTTCAGGAGTTTGCGCATCCGCCATCCAGAGATGAAATGTGTTACCAAAAACATTGATGCCACCTACAACTGTTTTTATTGAAGGAATCCATACAAATGTCTTGGATGGAAATTCTGTTAAGCCTATAATCTCCAATTTTTGTCCTTCGAGTTCGATAGAATTGCCTTGCAGCGTCTGCGGCAATACAATGTTTGATGTAATGGCTTTGCCTAAACGTCCGCCCCAAACATCCAGTTTCTTTTGAGCGGTTGCTTTAATGTGCTCAATAGTCGCTGGTGTAGCATACGCCGTTACTTCAGGAAAATGCTTTTTGAAAATTTCTAAGCCGAAATAAAAATCCGGGTCACCATGGCTTACATAGATAGTTGTGAGTTTTTTACCCGACTTCTTTATTTGCTGTGCGACAAGCTCCGCATCTGCCAACGTGAATTGGGCATCAATCAGTACGGCATCAGTCTCTCCTGAGACGATTACCGATGCTACGCCAAAACTGTTTTCTGATGCATTGAATACATCGAGTGTCAATTTTTCTGTTTCAATATGTTTGAAACTCTGTGCCTTTGTCTCCATAATGTTTGAGATTAAGATTGTTAGAAATACTGTTAAAAGAATCTGTTTCATTTTTGCTCTTGTTTAAAATGACATGGCAAAGTTGCATCAACGTCAATGCGCAGAGCATTGAACAAGTTCAATAAATGAAGGACGGTTCTATTTTTTCGAATAAATCTTCCTGCGGATTTTACTCAAGAACTCGTGGCTGATTCCCAGGTATGAGGCGATTTGAATGTTGGAAAGGCGTTGCCCCATTTGAGGATATTTTTCTAAAAAGTCAAGATAACGCTGGTCTGCTGTTTTACTCAGGTTGTCGATCATCCTACGCTGAAGCGCAACATGAGTTTTCTGAGTCATAATCCTAAATAATTTTTCTATGGCCGGAATATGTTCGTAAGCATAGTCTTTGTCCTGGCTTGAGATTAATAACACTTCACTGTCTTCAATTGCCTCAATGTATAAGCGTGATGGACGTTGTGTGGTGAAACTGTCAATATCCGTTATCCACCAATCTTCCATTGCGAAGTAAAGTATCTGCTCGAAGCCTTTACTGTCAACGTGATAAACCCGAAATAGTCCTTTTGTCACAAAGCCTTCAAATTTGCAAACCTCGTTCTCGCGCAATAAAAAGTCTCTCTTCTTAATTTCCTTCTGATGAAACAGACTGCAGAATTGCTCCATTTCTTTTGCTGAGAGGGAAGTGTGCAAGCCAATATGTTGTTTGAGCAAAGTTGTCATAAGATCGATCGTCGAATGTTATGTTTCTGACACAGTTGGTCCGCCAATAAATTCAACCTTTCGTTGTATGTATTTGATGGATAGAAAAAATTACCATAAAGTTTTTCATATGACGGAATTAGCGCTGGAAATTGACGCGCCAGGAATTTGTGATACAACGTTCTGCTATCAGCTACGCCATTTCCAAATAATGTAAGACCGCCAATAAGGATATAATCTGCACCATAATGCTTTGCCGCTACAACCATTTTCTCAAGTTGTTCTTTCGCATCGTTAATAAATGGGAGGATTGGAATACAATTCATCCCGACAAGGAAACCAGCTTCTTTGCACGCGCGCATTGTCTTTAGTCGCTCGACTGGTGAAGGTGCACCTGGCTCGAGTGTACAGGCAATTTCTTCGTCAAGTGTGGAGAACGAAAATGAAATAATTACTCCCCGGTTAATTTTTGATTTCAGATCATCGGCATGAACAGCTGCGGTGTCAATCTGCTTTAAAATATCGACATCACGCAAAACGAGTTTTGATTTGGTGATGATGAGAACTGGAAATTTATAGGTTAGAATGTGTTCAAGATATTTGCGAGTGATTTGATATTTTGTTTCTGCTGCTATGTAAGG
>CBQWHS010000157.1:0-7971 GCA_967728665.1 uncultured Chryseosolibacter sp.
CTAAAAGTCTGTATTGAAGTCCGTTATACTTTGTCCTGAATTCCCAAATGTTATCTCTCTGTCAACAAGGAGTCAATTTGCTTGTACCTGTCCTGTCCCAGGATGGATGTCAGCGGTTGAATTAAAAGTAGAATTGCAATTAGTCGTCCCATATTTTGCTACTTGTAGCCAACGTCCAGCATATGCGCTGTTAAATTTCCCTGTAAAAATTAAAATTATAAAATTTTATCGCGAATACACATTGTTGGCTACAGTGGCGCGATGGCATCTTGTGCCGTGTTCATTCAATTGCGACAATGACAGCAGAAAATTTATGCTGAACCCCGTCATTGATTATGCACTTTGTTGTGGCCAGTCGGGTTTCGTCCGTAATTCAAAATCTATTTCGGATACTTCGGATGTTTTTTTACCTCCTGTATCTGTCCCAAATGTCGAAATGAATGTTGGAAAAACATCATATACCGTTGATGAATATTTGGGCCAAAACAGATATAGTGTATTCTGATATTATCAGTTGTCTTCTTTAAATAGTCAATTGATTCATCTCGCATGGTGGTATACCAAATGATATTATTCTTGCCTTCATTGCTTCCAAGAGGAACACTATACGTGAAAGGTTTCGTATAATCTGTTGTAACGTTCTTTTTTAATCTTTCTACATCTTTATTTATGAAAGTACTGTCGGGGAGATGCTGTGGAAAGTCTGGCATTGGCCCCATTCTTAAGGCAACAGAAATTTCATTCATCTGAATCAATTCCCAAAGGCAGATATGTTCAACAATCTGATTAATACTCCAACGGTCGGGGCTTTCTTTAAAATTCCATTGCTCTTTAGTTAGGTTTTTTGTTTCAGCTATGATTTCTTCTTTTGAACGAATCAAATTGTCCAATAGATATTTCCTATCAGCTTCTGTCCATAGTGGCACTTTTGAAGATTCGTCTGTTTTTGTTTGTCCTTTACTAAGATTAAGAAGTCCAAAAACAAGGGTCAGCGCAACTAGGGTTATTTTCATAGTTATTAATTTTTAACAGTCAATGGTCACTTTTCATTTTGTTTTTGTCAGCCGACATTTTGTCGGCTTGGTTGTCTTAGTCCACGAGGTAAACCAAATTGGCTATAACGTACAATGTATGCGCTGTTAAATTTCCCCGTTAAAATTAAAATTATAAATTTTATAGCGAATACACATTGTTGGCTACAGCGGCTGTGGTATTGCCTTGGCATCTTGCGCCGTGTTCATTCAAGTTGCGACAATGACAGCCGGAACAAATTCTCCTCCTAAATCCAACTGCTTTTGCGCGAGTCATTGGACGCCTTAAAAATGCAGCGGAGCAGAATGTTCGTCACTGTCTAACAAGACTAAACTACAAATTTGCGCCAAACCCGCCATTGTCGTTAAGCAAATTTCTTAATAGCTTCAGGACTTACTGGTGTGAAGAAGTTAATTAAATTGCCGTCTGTGTCACGAAATAGTAACGAACGATTCCCCCAAGGCATTGTTGTCGGCTCCTGAACAATGTCATTGGTTAAATCTTTGATCCTTTTGTATTCATCATCTACATTCTCAACGAGGAATTCTATGATTACACTTTTGTTAGCAGCGGGTTGAGCAACTCCTTCTCCAAAAAAAGCTAATGTTCGCGTGCTTCCAATTGCCAATGTGAAAGAGCTTGTGACTATTTCTGCGAAGTCTTCTGTTAACCACACAGCCGTTATACGAGTTGCTTTTTCAAAAAATTGAACTAAAGTTTTGATGTCAGCGGTGATAATTCTTAATGATACTAAATTCATGTTTTTCATTTCGCTTCTGTTTTAATTGTCTATGAATTAATGGATGACACAAAAGTAAAATGGCACTGTGACAAGGGTATGTCAGGGGTTCTGAAAGTTTTTCTCTTTACTGTCTAAATATTCTTTCAGGGTAAGTTTGTGAGGCGTAAAACTCAAATCAAGCGGTTCGATTTTTAAAATTCTACCTAAACGAAACATTCTGTAATCCTTCCTTAGTCTACAATAAGCAATAAGTGTCCAACTCTCTTGTAGGTTATAATACAAAGCAAATGGCTCTATGCTTCGTTTTGTTTTTTCTTTGTCTTCTGACTGATAAATGATATTCAAAACTTTAAAAGTTGTCAATGCGTTTTGAATTAAGGTCAAAGAATTACTCGTGCTTGTGTTTGGGATGGCAGGACTAACAGCAATCCGTTTAGAAAGTAAATCTGCTCTCTCTTTTGTTGAATACAACAGGACGGCTTTTATTTTATTTACTGCTTCTGTATATTCTTTAATGAGAGAACTATCTCTATTTTTCAGTACTAATTGTTCAACAGTGATTAAAGCATTTGCCTCGTTTTCGGTAAACATAACTGGTGGAACTCTATAGCCTTCCATCAGCGAATATCCCTTTCCTTCTTCTGTCAATATAGGAACACCTGCCTGTTCTAATGCTTTTATATCTCTATAAATTGTCCTCACACTTACTCCGAACTTTTCAGCAAGAGTTGTTGACGTTAATATTCTTTTCGTTTGCAGTTGGGTTAAAATTGCGGTCAATCGGGAAAGTCTTTTTATGTCGTTGTCGTTCATTTGTTGTCTGACTCTTATTTATGATAGCTGCCTTGTTAGCCTTGCCACTAACGTCCAGTGTATGCGCTGTTAAATTTTCCCGTAAAAATTAAAATTATAAATTTTATAGCGAATACACGGTGTTGGCTACAGTAGCGGTGGTATTGTACTGGCATCTTGCGCCGTGTTCATTCAGTTGCGACAATGATAGCTTGAACAATTCATCCTCCTAAACCCAACTACTTTCGCTTTTAAATTCTTTTTCATCGTCTGCTGAGCTGTAATCTATACATTCATAGATTAATTTGTTCATAGTCCTAATTTTCTTTTTGCTGTTAAAAGAATCAAAAGAATGATAATCGAAAAAAGTGTTCCAACAGGAACATACCAAAGTGTCAATACTGAAATAACTAATCCAAATAAAAATGTCCAGCTTTGATTTGTCCATAATGCAAATAACCATGTCAGCCAAAGTAAACCGAAAATGATAAAAAGAGGCCCCAGTTTGAAAACGTCAATATTCAGTTTGAAAAAAAGATTTGCCCATGGCCCCGGTTTTTGAGGTCCAATATATTTTCCTTTAAGCAAGACAAACAGCCCGTCCAGTAGCATATAGCCACCATTTAAAAGTCCGAGTATTGTTATCAGTATTTTCATTTTTATTGTCATGAGAGTGGTCTCACTTTATCTCATATCGTTACTGTCCACGGAGCCGGCTCAATTGGCACAACGTCCAGCATATGTGCTGTTAAATTTTCCACAAAAAATTAAAATTATGAAATTTTATAGCGAATACACATTGTTGGCTACAGTGGCGATGGTATTGTGCTGGCATGTTATGCTGTGTTCATTCAGTTGCGACAATGACAGCCGGAACAAATTCTCCTCCTCCTAAACCGAGATGCTTTTGCGCGAGCCATTGAAGCCAGCGTTAGCTATAAAACATATGCGTGTAAATACCTATATCATTGTCCCAGTTGCAGACAAAATTTACTAGCACCTTAAGAACTCACAATACAGCATATGTTTTATAGCATGTATTGCCAGCTGGCCATTTTCCACTTTATTGTCAATTGTGTCAAAGTTTAATTGATAGCTCTAAGTGTCCTCCGAGTCCAAGTTCAATTATTTTTTGAAGTGTCGAGATACGTGCCTCTTTGATGTTATTCTCAATCTTTGAAATATATGATTTCGTTGTCCCAACTTTCTCTGCAAGTTCTTCTTGAGTCAATCCTTTTTCAAGTCGAGCTTCATATAGTAGTACTCCAATTTTAAAGTTCTCGTAACCTGCTTCAAGTTTGTCCCGCTTGGCTGTTCCTTTTTTTCCGTAATGCTTGTCTTTAAATTGGTCAAGGGTCTTAATGTTATTTTTTTTCGTTTTCATACTCCTCCTTTATTTTAAGTGCTTTCTCGATTTCTTTTTTAGGCGTCTTTTGTGTTTTCTTTTGAAATCCATTTGCTAAAACAACCAACTGTCCTTGGTCGAAAAAACAAAATATTCGAAAGATGTCGCTTGCTTGTTGAATCCGGATTTCAAATAGTCCGTCTGTATTCTCAAGATGCTTCAAATAGGTTTCCGGAACTCTTTGAAGCTCCTCGATTAAAATCAAAAGTCCAGATAATTTTATCCTTTACCTTTTGCTTTTGTTCTCGAAAGAAGTCGTCAAAGTAGCTTTTATAGAAAATGATTGTCCGTTGTTTCTTCTTTCTATCCACGGGGCAAATATAAGAAAAGTTGTCCTAAAGTGAAACTTTAAAAAATGTCCCTTTTGCCGAATTTTAACTGGTTTCAACGTCTCTGTCCATGGAGATTGGTGGCTTGCCGCCAACATCCAGTGTTAGCAGATTCTCATGCGCTAAGTGATAAAATTGTCAGGGCCTTATTACTGCCAACGTCCAATGTATGCGCAGTTAAATTTTCCCTTAAAAATTAAAATTATAAATTTTATAGCGAATATACATTGTTGGCTACAGTGGCGATGGTATTGTGCTGGCATCTTGTGCCGTGTTCATTCAGTTGCGATAATGACAGCCGGAACAAATTCTCCTCCTAAACCGAAATGCTTTCGCGCGAGCCATTGAAGCAAACATTTGGATTTATGAAGTGGCGGGAGTTTGAAAAACTAAATTGTTCGCCACAGCCAAATGTTGTTTAAAACGGGACCCCGCTCGTGTAGACAAGCAGAGAAGAAGCAACCGCATGACCAAATTTGCGCTTTCCCCATGAACTCTTTACCGAAGAAGCCGAAAAAATATAGTGTCTCCCTTTATGAAATTTGGAGTACCTAACATGGTCCCTGCCGAACACTTTTAACATGTTATTTCAATAGTTATTCGACCATTGAAACAATCCAGCATCAGGTCATCAAAATAAGCGTGCGTTGAGCTTTACAAAGTTGTTCAATCGATTTATAAATTTTATTTTAGTCTGTTGCCCTTAAACAATCAATCGAAACTCTACCCTAATTCAATGGAGAATTTTAATATTAACCGCAGGCGGTTTCTTCAGGGAGCCACCGCGTCATTAGCACTCACTACTTTCGGCGCTCATGGCCTTGATCTCATTAATCCTCAAAAGCCACTTCGCGTTGGTTTGATCGGAACGGGTTGGTATGGAAAAAGTGATCTCTTCCGCTTAATCCAGGTAGCACCTGTTGATGTAGTTGCATTGTGCGATGTCGATAAAAATTTATTGAATGGCGCGGCTGAAATTGTGAAGCAACGCCAAAAGTCTGGCAAGGTTCCCAAACTTTATGGCGACTACAAAAAAATGCTGGCTAATCATGAATTCGATATTGTCTTGATTGGAACACCCGATCATTGGCACGCGCTGCAATGTATTGATGCAATAAAGGCGGGTGCAAATGTCTATGTCCAAAAGCCAATAAGCGTTGATGTGATGGAAGGCGAAGCGATGGTGGCAGCTGCGAGAAAATATGATAAGGTCGTTCAAGTCGGAACGCAACGCAAGAGCACACCACATCTCATCGATGCAAAGAAAAATGTTGTTGACGCAGGCCTTCTCGGAAAAGTTTCGCACGTGGAAATGTGTTGTTATTTCCACATGAGAAATAATGGCAATCCTCCCGTTCAACCTGTACCTGATTTTCTGGATTACGAAATGTGGACAGGGCCAGCACCGATGCGTCCATATGATGGTCTTCCTCACATTCGGTGGTGGAGAACATTTATGGAATATGGCAACGGCATCATGGGAGACATGTGCGTTCACATGTTAGATACCGTCCGTTGGATGCTCGATCTCGGTTGGCCAAAGCGCATCACATCACATGGCGGAATTTATGTGCAGAAGGAAGGCAAGTCAAACATTGCGGACACGCAGAGTGCAATTTTCGAATATGATGAACTGAACTGCGTTTGGCAGCATCGCACTTGGGGAACACCGGCGGATCCTGCCTATCCATGGTCGTTCAAATTATTTGGTGATAAAGGAACGTTAAGTGCCAGCACCATGCAATATGATTTCACACCTCAGGGCGAAGGCAAAGAAAAAATTCATAAAGACGTAGTCTACGAAAAAGAAAAATATCCGGAAGACAATACTGAAGAGCGGATCGAACTCAATGCTGCGCCTGCAACACGACTGCACATGCTCAACTTCTTAAAAGCAATTGACGAAAGAAGCAGACCCGTTGCTGATATTGAGCAAGGACACATCTCTACGGCGAGTTGCATTATTGCGAATCTTTCGATGCAAACCGGAAGACCGCTTGTTTACGATCCACAGAAAAGAATTATTGTGGGCGATAGCGAAGCAACTGCTTTGCTTGCCCGAAAATATCGTCAACCATGGATACATCCCGATCCAACAAAAGTTTGATCAGTAGGAACATACGAATGATAACCACACGAAATTTTTTTCACAATGGGATTGCTTGCGCGATCCTGGCCTTTTCACTTTCAATTTTTAGTTGCGCAAAGAAACAAGCCGACTTGAAAAAAGACGGACCCTCGCCGGCACGTGCCGCTGAGGAAGAACTCGAAACATTTCAGGTGGACGAAGGCCTCGAAATTCAACTTGTAGCTGAGGAGCCCATGGTTCAGGATCCTGTACTGATAACCTTTGATGAAAACGGAAGGCTTTGGGTTGTTGAGATGCGCAACTATATGCCAGATGTTGACGGCAACGGAGAAGATCAAAAAGGAGGCAGAATATCTGTTCTCGAGGATACTGATTCCGATGGAGTAATGGACAAAAGCACGGTTTATCTTGACAGCCTCCAAATGCCGCGGGCCGTTGCTCCCATTGCTGGCGGGGCATTGTTTGCCGATAATAAATCGTTGTGGTTCACCGAAGATAAAAACGGTGATCTTATCGCGGACACGAAAATTCTCATTGACTCAACATACGCCGGAGCGAATTTACCCGAACATGCTGGCAACGGTTTATGGCGCGGTCTTGATAATTGGTACTACAACGCAAAGTCCCGACTGCGTTACAAAAACGTAAATGGAAAATGGCTTCGCGATAGTACAGAATTTCGCGGGCAATGGGGCATAAGTCATGACGACAAAGGAAGACTATATTATAACTATAACTGGTCGCAGCTCCATGCAGACTTAGTTCCTCCAAATTATTTATCAAGAAACAAAAATCACAAACCGAGCTCTGGAATAGATCATGGATTAACGATCGACAGAAGAGTATATCCTATACGTGAAACACCCGCTGTCAACCGTGGCTACATTCCCGGCACGTTGAGCGCTGAAGGCAGGCTTGTGGAATTTACGGCAGCATGCTCTCCACTGTTCTACCGAGGAACTGCATTACCAAAGGAATACTACGGAAATGCTTTTGTGTGTGAGCCCTCTGGAAATCTCGTCAAGCGAAATATTATCTCCGAAAATGGCTTCATGATAAGAGCATCTGACCCACATCCGGGACGCGAATTTTTCGCCTCCACGGATGAGCGATTCAGACCTGTTCACACAGCGATAGGTCCTGATGGTGCCCTGTATGTAGTTGATATGTACAGGGGTTTGATACAACATAAGGCTTATGTCACACCTTATCTTCGTGAGCAAACCCTGAAAAGAAAACTTGAACTACCAATCCATTGTGGGAGAATTTGGCGAGTAGTTCCAAAAGGTTGGAAACCTTCGGAAGCAAAGCCACTTCAAAAGTTAACGCCTGAACAACTGACAGCCTACCTGTTGGATAAGAATGGATGGCATCGTGATATGGCTCAGCGACTACTTATTGAACGCGGTGATAAATCAATTGAACAAAAGCTCAAGAGCATTGCCACTTCGGCCAATAATAAATTCGGTAGAGCCCATGCACTTTGGACACTCGAAGGTCTCGGAATTTTGGATTCGGAGTTCTTGTTTCCGTTAGTTAACGATGGAGACTCATTCGTCAGCAGCACAGCAATTCGGCTCCT
>CBQWHS010000158.1:0-7949 GCA_967728665.1 uncultured Chryseosolibacter sp.
CAGTGTGAAGAAGTATCAGCACCATGGTTTATGGTACCAGGTGATGGACAAAAGCAACGGCGATCGTAACTGGCCGGAGGCGTCAGCATCAGCAATGTTTGCATATGCTTTTGCAAAAGGCTATAACGAGAAATACCTTGATGAATCCTATAAAATTTCAGCAGAGAACGCCTTTGATGGATTGCTCAAGAATTTTGTTTTTGCCGATGATCAGGGCAATCTTCACCTCGACCAAACAGTGAAGATCGGAACACTCAACGTTAAAACATCCAAAGGCGATTATCAGTATTACATTACAACGGAGCGCAGAATTAATGATTACAAAGGACTCGCTTCTTTGTTATATGCAAGCATTGAATTGAATCGATGAGACGTAAAGGACAAGCAGTAATAGCACGTCATCTACATATGAGAAAATTTTCATTTTTAGTATTTGCATGGTTTTTCATAACCGTCATTACTTCTGCGCAGTCGAGTCAACTCTGTCAGGGTGCGTACTACACTGAACAACAGGGTGCCGACAAGCTTGCCAATCTAAGCGCGAGAATAAAAACGCTTGCTGCCTGGAACGCTCACGCCGATGGCATTCGGACAAACATGAGACGCGGCATGGGATTCGAGAAGTGGCCCCTCAAGACAACGCTCAACGCGAAGTTTCGTAACAAGCGAGTCTTCGATGGTTATTCAGTGGAGTCCGTTGCATTCGAGAGCATTCCCGGTTTGTTCGTCACGGGCAATCTGTATCGTCCGCTCGGAAAATCTAAAAATAAATCACTTGCTGCGATCCTTTGTCCACACGGTCATGGTCCTGATCCAAAGAACGTAGGTCGGCTCACCGAAGCTGCGCAGACACGCAGTGCAATGTTGGCGCGCATGGGCGCGATCGTGTTTGCGTTGGATATGATTGGCTATGGTGAGAGCGAGCAACTCCCACACAAATTCCAGCAAGCGTTGGCGCTGCAGACATGGAACAGCATTCGTGCTATCGACTTCCTGCTGTCGTTCCCTGAAGTGGATCCCGCACGTATTGGCGTCACCGGTGAGTCGGGAGGCGGAACGCAGACTTTTGTGCTCGCGGCCCTTGACGATCGCGTGAAAGTTTCCGTACCTGTCGTTATGGTGTCTGCTCATTTTTTCGGCGGGTGTGAATGCGAGAGTGGCATGCCCATTCATCGAAATGGAAATACTGTTTATACCAATGCAGAGATCGCCTGTCTTGCGGCGCCTCGGCCAATGCTGTTGGTGTCCGATGGCAAAGACTGGACGTCAAACACAGAGACAGTAGAATATCCGTTTGCGAAAAAAATTTACGAGCTGATGGGCGCAGGAACGATGGTTGAAAACGTACACCTGAAAGACGAGGGTCATGATTACGGCCCTAGCAAGCGACTCGCAGCCTATGAGTTTTTAGCGAAGCATCTGAAGTTAGATCTCATGCAAGTCGCAGTGGATGGAAAGGTTAATGAAAAATTTGTGACGTTGCAAAAACGTGACGATCTCGTTTTTTTTAAACCCGATGAATTGAGCGCCCTTGTGAAGGGCGATGCTATCCTTGAAAAATTTAATGAATTGAAGAAGTGAATTGAAAATAGATTGGGTGCCCATTGATTATAACAATTCCTATGATCGAACAATCGCTCGGGTCCCCAAGTCCGCTAGTTACGCTATTTCAATGTGACACCTTAGCCGGCGAGCCGTAGCGCCTAAGCAATTCTATTATATCGTGCGTCTGAGATGCCAATTGTGCTTCTGTACATTAATCATTTTGAGAAGTCTCGTTGTACATTCCGGATCACATTATTACTCAGTTAGCTTAAGCTCGAATTTTTGTTTTATTTATTCACAAACGGAATAGCTGGAATTTTATAATTCAAACCATTTGTAGTACCCGAGGTTACGTCAACAGTGACACCCGTTATTTTGCCTGCCAGGTCCGATGCAAGGAATGCGGCTACGTTGGCAATATCAGCCATCATGGGGAGTTGCTTCAGCATCGTGTCAGCTTCAAGTTTATGAATGAATTCCCAGACTTCTTCTCCACTGTGCGCCAGTGCATCTCGAAATGGTCGGGAGTCAGGAGATCCAGCAGAGCGAATATTTACAACACGTACGCCAAACCGACCCAGTTCGCTAGCCAAGTCTCTCGAGAATCCTTCAATAGCGCAACAGGTCGGACCAAATCCTCCTACCATCGGATACCCTATGGCTCCAGGAGTAGCTGTGAGTGAAAGAATAATACCGGAACGTTGCTTGACCATAATTCTTCCTGCCGCCGTAGCTGTTAAAAATTGCGTTTGCATAGAAATGTTGATAGGACGCACAAAATCCTGGAGCGACATATCGATTAACGGAATGTTCTGTGTGTCTTGAACATCAATACCATTGAATGAGATATCTACCGTCCCTGCAGATCGAACAACCATGTCCAAATGATCTTGAATTGCTTTTCCGTCGAGTGCATCTACTTCCGCCGATTCTGCAAAGCCGCCTTTAGCGATGATGTCATCGGCAACTTTTTTCACTTTTTCAATAGTGCGACCTGTAAGAAATATTTTAGCACCTTCTTTAGCGAATGCACGAGCAAATTCTCCAGCGAGTGAGTCAGCCACTCCATAGATTACAGCGTTTTTATTTTTCAGCAGCATGCGATGTTGATTATTTATGGTGTATAGACCATTGCAACCAATCCACATGCATAAGCCTTGGCTTGTACTAATTTCAGTTTAAGCTGGTCTCCAACGTCATTGAAAATACTCAGGCCTTTACTCAAGGCAGTGGGGTTAATTAGCAAATGATACTCATCGATCATCCTGGTTTTGATCAAGGATGAGGCGAAGGTTGCGCCTCCGTATGCGATAATATCCTTGCCACTTTGATTTTTTAAGATGTTAATTTCATCGATCACGTCACCGGTTGCCAAATACGTGTTATGCCACCTGGATTCGAAGAGCGTTTTGGTAAAAACAACTTTACGGGCATCCGTAATCTTTCTAGCAAATTCATATTCGGGGGCTGATTGCTTCGCTACTTCCGTCCAATGTCCGACGAATCCTTCTTCTGCCATCTTACGACTTAGTAAAACAGAATCCACGGATGCGTGTACTGTGTTGAAATCCTTTTTTAATTCTTCATCCCATCGCCAATCAGGTCCCCAGTTCCAGATCATCCAGTCTGTTTTCTCATTTGCGTCAGCTATAAATCCATCAACACTCAGTTGAGTCATTAACCTCAATTTTCTCATAGAAATTTATTTTCTCAAAAATACCCTGTCGCAAATAATGATTTGGGGGTTAATTGCGGCTTTCTAGAGGTGTGTATGCGGCAAACCACGTAAAAGATGGAAGTCAGGTTTATTATGTTCTAAGTGTTTGTCTTGATTCGGATGAACATGACTGGCGGCAACCATACACTTCGGCTGAACCAATAATTCGCCGGTGTTTCTGACTGTTGCTAACCAGATAATCGTTTTCCCTAAATTTTTGCATCGCACTCGAAAGGTTGACTTTCATTCTCAACATCAATGGATGCTAATGACAGCGTTTTAGGATAGCACTACGTGCTTCCTGAAACTTCACTTCGTCATTTAAAATAGTTCCAGCCTGGAATATATTGGCGCTTTAATGTTTTATGTGATCCCGCTGGTGATCGCATCCAATAATTGTTTATGTATTATCGTTGACAAACGTTTGCGATATTTTCCATCAGATTATTCTGCGCCACATTCCAACTGTGTGTGATTTGAAACACAAATAAGAATCCAACAACTGGTTAGCATCGTGTTAATAAATGGTTAAATTATGTCACCGAATTTATTTTCGTGAATGGAGTCAGCTAATATTTGGAGAGCTTTTAAGAACGGTGACTGGGAAGCATACACTACTTTGTATGACGAATATTTTAGCGTGCTCAATAATTACGGATATAAATTCACCAGGGATATCGCCATCATCGAAGACTCCATTCAAGATCTGTTTATTAAGCTGTGGACTAACCGCTCAACATTGGGAGATCCGCTTTCGATAAAAAATTATTTATACAAAGCCTTCAGGAATACCCTTTTTGTAAAGCTAAAGTCTGCATCCCGGTTTTCAGTACTTGATTCAGATGAGTTTGCCTATCCATTCGAAATATCTTTTGATCATACTATGATCCGTGAAGAAGAAGAGCAGGCCATGCAGGAAACTATAAAGGAGGTACTCAACAAACTTCCGCCTCGTCAGAAAGAGATTGTGTATTTACGGTTTTACGAAGCGTTGTCTTACGAAGAAGTAGCCGAAGTTATGGCGATAGACGTTAAATCCGTTTATAAGCTTTGGTATAAGGCCACCGAAAATCTCAAGGAAAACCTCCGGCAACTTGTGATCTATTTTATGGCGTCGACCATTTGTCTTTACCCAGCCGAAGGATAATAAAAAATAAATGTTGGACAGGAAGGGATAATACAGCAGGTTATGCTGTAATAGGTATGTAAAGTATCTAAACATGCCTAAACGAAACTATTCGGAATTCTCTCTAGCCGATTTTTTAGAAGATGATTTTTTTGTCAATTGGGTAATATCTCCTGATCCCGAAAGCGATGACTTCTGGGAAACATTTCAACACAACCATCCTGAAAAGAAAGCAGCAATTCAGCAGGCGATTTCATTTGTTACCGCCTACAGAAAGCAAGATTCATTTACCAATGCTTCGAGAAAAAAAGCCGTTTGGGATGAGATAGCGAAATCTGTTGTTAAGGATGACACCAGGAGAAAACCTACATCATCATTTGCATTCCGTTTGGGGTCAATGTCGCAGTACATGAAAATTGCTGCCACCGTTACATTGATCATGGTTGTCAGTGCAGTTTTTTGGCTACTCTCAGACAATAGGACCACGGTGACTACTGCGTACAATGAAGTTACTACGATCAAATTACCGGATCATTCTATTGTAACCCTAAATGGCAATTCGACTTTAAAATATAATGAAGTCTGGGACACGGAATCGCCTAGAGAAGTTTGGGTGGAAGGCGAAGCATACTTCAATGTTCGCCATCTGAATAAAGACTCATTACGAGTACAACCTCATCATCGTTTTGTGGTTCATAGCAGCAAGATTGATATTGAAGTATTAGGAACTTCTTTCAATGTAAAAGCGAGGCATGGACAAACAGATATAACACTGATCACGGGTAAAGTGAAAGTGCAGCCGACAGATCAAAATCTAATGGCAGCTGAAAATATTATCATGCTCCCCGGAGATCATGTTGAATACAACGATCAAAAACTGATTTCAAAAAAGAAAGTCCTCAAGCCTCAACAAGCAACTGCGTGGGTAAAGCACGAACTCATTTTCACGGATGCACACCTCAAGGATATTCTGAAAGTTCTGGTGGATGACTATGGCTACACCCTTCAGGTGAAAGAACCTGTGCTTCTTGACTTGAAGATCGAAGGCGAAATTACAGTAACTACCATTCAGGAATTGTTGTCGACAATTTCGGCAACACTTGATCTGCAAATTACCGAGACGCCAAATAAACACATTGTGATCACTCGTAAATAAGTTGATAAACCTAAAACCTAACCTATGTCCCAATTTTACTCAAGCTTTTTTCGGCCCGGCCTGGCATTGCTTTTCATAAGCATCTTTATACAGGAAGGCGCGAGCCAGAATTTTGCCAGGATGTCTGCACCTACAACTGGCTCGATACGCGCAGCCCAACGGCTAACGTCATCTCCATCCAAGGTGGAGTCAACGATAACGCTTCAAGAGGGTTTACGAATTTTGAAACAACGCTTTCACTTGAAGTTTGCTTATCGCGAAGGCTTGCTCGACGGAAAAGTAATCGCCGTTTCATTGCTCGATCAGAATCTTTCACCCGAGGAATTACTGCAAAGGGTTTTGTCGGCATGCGATCTTGACTTCAAACAAATTACAAAAAAGCAATTCTCAATTTTTAAGGGGCAGCAAGGTGGAACTTCTAATGAGGCAGGTCTGCAGTCCTCTGGCAACGAGGAGGGGAACATTATTGAAGCAATCAAACAGGTCACAGTCACAGGTACAGTAACAGCACAGGAAGATAACGCTCCGCTACCCGGCGTAAGTGTCTTCTTAAAGGGAACTGCAACAGGAACAACAACTGATTCTGACGGAAAATATGCGATCAGCTTACCGGATGCAGGAGGCACGCTTATTTTTTCATTCATAGGTTATACAACGCAAGAAGTTGTTGTTGCTAACCAGGCTGTCATGGATGTTGTCATGATCGCGGAAGCGAAGACATTAAATGAAGTTGTGGTGACAGCGTTGGGCATCGAGAAAAATCGCAAAGCCCTTGCTTACGCGGTGACAGAGGTGAAGGGTGAAGAGTTTACACAAGCTCGTGAAAACAATATTGCCAATGCATTAACCGGAAAGATTGCCGGCGTAAATGCAACGGGAATTTCTACGGGCCCTGGCGGTTCACGCAGAGTGATTATACGCGGTAATGGTTCTCTCACAGGAGCGAATCAACCTCTCTATGTAATCAACGGTATGCCTATTGATAATACAACCCCTGGTGGAAGTCCAACTACAAATGGAATCACCAGCAATGTGGATCGTGGTGATGGAATTTCAGGTATCAACCCGGACGATATTGAATCGATCAGTGTACTTAAAGGTGGAACCGCAGCCGCACTCTACGGATCACGCGCAGCCAATGGTGTCATCGTGATCACAACAAAAAAAGGAAGAGCTCAGAAGGGTGTTGGTGTCGAATACAATTCTTCCTACACGATGGATAATGTTGCAGTTGTACCTGATTGGCAATATGAGTATGGACAAGGAGATCTTGGAAGGGCGCCAACAACAGCAGCTGAGTCATTGGGATGGGGAAGAAGATCGTGGGGAGCAAAGATCGATGGATCGGATTATATCGCTGCTGACGGACTTACTCATCCATACGCTGCCCAGAAAAATAATATCAAGAACTTTTATCGGACGGGAACAAATTTTACAAACACAATAGCATTTGTTGGTGGGACAGAAAATATCAATTACAGATTTTCCATGTCTGACTTAGATAGCAAAAGCATTCTTCCAAATTCTGATTACAATCGTAAGACTGCCAACCTGAATTTGAGTGGAAAGTTCGGAGACAAAATTCGCATCGAAGCGCTCGCACAGTACAATCTCGAGAATGCACATAACAGGCCTACCGCGGGAGATGCTCTTGGTAATCCAAACTGGACTCCATACATGATTGCCAATACCGCTGACATTCGTTGGTTTAAGCCTGGCTATAATCCAGACGGAAGTGAGATTGGATGGAATGACGCCGACATCGCCTCCAACAGTTATTTCGTTGTCAACAAGTTTAAGGAAAATGATACAAAGAACAGGTTCATCGGACAAGGCTCAGTACAGTACAACATTCTGAAAAATTTGTCGGTGAAGGGAACAATAAGCCGCGACTTCTACAATTATAACTTCAAGCACGTTTTACCAACAGGTGCGCGATATGTTCCAAAAGGTGAATATTCAGCAATCGCAGCAGATGTAGCTGAAACCAATTCAATGCTTACGCTTAATTACAATGGGAAAATCTCAGAAAGCTTTTCCATATCTGCATTGGGTGGTGCGAACCGAAGACGTTTTGAGTATGAAGAACTGAAGACTACAGGTTCTCAATATATCATTCCATTCTTTTACAGCGCTACCAACCTTACAACTTCTTCTACAGTTCCGACCAGTCAACGCACAGTAACAAATTCTGTATTTGGATCTGTCGATGCCGATTATAAGAATTTTATCTTCTTAACTGTAACAGGCCGTCAGGATTGGTTTTCTACGTTGAGTCCTAAGCACAATACAATATTTTATCCATCAGTAGGTGGAAGTTTTGTTTTGTCGGAAGCATTGCAATTGCCGAGCATAATTGATCTGACTAAATTCAGAGCATCATGGGCGCAAGTTGGCGGAGCAAC
>CBQWHS010000159.1:0-7925 GCA_967728665.1 uncultured Chryseosolibacter sp.
AGAAATTCGGGCGTCAATATTTGTTCTGCGACTGTGCGATGTAACATTCCCTCATAAGCCAAACCCGATGCCGCCAGGTTTTCTTTGAATGAAATATATACTTCAGGAAGTTTCCGCCAGAGATGAAGGAATTTCTTTTTATTAAGGGAATCGTTCTCGTCAAAATTTCCCCAGAAGTTTCTCAGGAATTCACGCTGCTCTTCCGTCAAGTAGTCAAAGCTGGAATCCAGTTCTTTTTGATGACTTAAATCTTTGAACAATTGCACTGCGTTCACCAGGTACTTATCGATCTCCTCAAAATCACGAAGAAGCATTTCACCCCAGAAATAAAACTGTTCTAACTGCGCAATGCTATCTTCATCGCTCCCAGACTTGGATAAAACAGTGTTATAAGCATGGTGAAGATGGTAGATCAGCTCGAGTTTGTCCGGAACCCGGTAACTGGAAAACTCAGAAATAAAATCTTCGATGGTCAGCAGTTTCGGCGCGAACGCAGGCTTTGTTAATAAATCGCTTAGATGCTTTCGGAAATATAAAATTGCACGCCGGTTTGGAAACACCATTGTAACCTCATCCAGCATCGAATGCTGCGCAACAATTTTCTCTGCTAATTCCTTTAAGAATGGTTTCATCTGGTATTAAAATCCCAATGACAATTGATCCTTGTCTTTGCTCTTCTTTACAATCTTTTGTTTCCCGGTTTCTTTCACCTCCACCACTTCCTTTTCCCTCAGGTAAAGTAAATATCCTGTCACGTCAGTAAAATTCATCAGCCTGAGAATGTTTATGTAATCCAGCACCTGGTCATGATCGGTTTTTTTTCGAACACCGGTTTTGAAATCAATAACAATAGCATGCTTGTCCTTGTAGATTAACCTGTCAATCCGATTCTCCGCTCCGCCAGGCAAAAGAATAGGGACTTCAGTTTGAACATTCCATTCACTGGAGAACCAGGATGCCACTTCCGGAATAGACAACAATTCCTGTAATTGGTTCTGCAATGTTTGTCTATCACTTCCGGAAATTATTCCGTCCATAACAACCCGATCCAACGTCACATCAATGTCGGATTGAAATTTCATTCGCGACAGCACAGCATGCATGTGGATACCGTAATTAATTTTCTCGCGCTGTTCTGAAGTCTCTTCAAAATAACTCGCGCCCGATTGACGGATCACCAACTTATCGCGCCACGTTGAGGCTTGATATGATTTTAATTCCAGGTATGTTTCATCAATGCTCGCCGCAGCAACAGAAGGATGAATTGCTCCGAGTTGGAATCTTTGAGTTGGTTGATCCCAATTTGCAACCAGGGTTTCAGTTCGTTCAATGCTGTCATATAATAGAGCAGCCACTGTGTTTTTCGAAGTCTTTACCTCGGGGTGAGGTGCCGTCACAATCAATCCAAGTTCAGCCCTGGTGAAGGCTACATACAGCAAGTTTAGGTTGTCAAGAAAGGTTCGTGTATGTTCTTCTTCGTAAAATGATGAAAAGAAAGTTTGTTCAAGCGTTCGCGAATACTTCACTGGCAAGAATCCCGAATCCCGAAAAGGAAACTCAGTAGACGTCACCCATAAATTTGGAGCCTGCCAATTATCGTGATCAAGACCCCATGAACAAAATGGAATGATCACATATTTAAACTGCAAGCCTTTCGATTTATGAATCGTCAATATCTGCGCTGCGTCAACATCGCCCGAAATTTGAACTGATTTTTTATGACGATTATCTTCCCACCATTCAAGAAAAGCGCCCAGATCATTGCGTTCACGATTATAAAATTCCAGGACTAAATCCTGAAATGCCTGAAGGTAAACAAGCTCGCCTGAAACATTACCTAAATGAAAAATTTCAATCAGCGTTTCTGTCAACTCGATAAGCGGAAGTTTCTTCAGTAATAACTTTTGGTCAGTAAAGCGTTTGGGTAAATTATTTTCGAAAATAGTTTGATTAGTAACGGCAAAGACAAGCGGCAGATCTCTGTCTGGCTCATGTAACCGTGAGAATTCATAACCGAGTTGCGCGCGTGCAATGGCGTCTTCTGCATTCAATAAATAGCGCATCGCGCCAAGCAATAAATTGACGATTGCAGCTCCATCGATACGCAATGACTCATTCGAAACAACGTCATATCGACAACCGGGCTTTGCTTTTCCAGAGTTCTTATAATTTAAGAGTTGTGATGCGATCCGTTGGCCTTCATCATTTTTACGAACGAGAATGGCTACGTCTTTTAATTGCACACCCTTTAGTTGAAGTTCCTCCAATGTCAGTGGAACCTGTTCCATTGCAATCGTGCTCCATTGCTGAGCAGGTGTAACAACATCGCTTTCAATTCCGTCATCAGCAATGGCTTCGTGCTCAGGTTGAATAAATTGTATTCGAACAAAACCAGGAGCATCCCTAAACGATCGCTGACCGACATCTGCATACGCTTCCAGCGAAATGGAATTACCAGTAGCTGCAGATATTATCGTAGACGCGGACTTAAACAAGTCATTATTAAAATCAACAATTTCCTTTGCGCTTCTGAAATTTGTGTCAAGTTCCTGCACGGCAACTTTTTGTTCTCCAACATGGTGAACGATTTCGTTTTGCAGCAAATTAAGATCACCGCCACGCCATCGGTAAATAGCCTGCTTCACATCGCCAACTACCAAGCCCGGATATCCCTGGTCCAAACTGTTCATGATCAACGGCTGAAAATTCTTCCATTGCATTCCGGATGTATCCTGGAATTCATCAATTAAATAGTTTCGATAGAAAGAACCCACCTTTTCGTAAATGAACGGAGTGTCACTGTCCTGAATAACTCCATTTAGAAATTTCGGAGCATCCGCCAGCAACATCACATTGTTTTCATCTTTGAACTCTTTTAATTTTCTGGCGATGTCGGTGATCAATCCAAAGACATAAAGATTTTTCAAAACGGTATCAGCACTCAATGCGAGCGCGTACTCTTTGTCATACGCGGCAAGGATCAATTCAATGCATGGAATAAGCCTTGATTCAGCAACGCTTATAATTTCTTTCGCGTGGGGCGTTTTCTTGCCTGGCCAATTTGAAGCTTGTGTAAAATAACTACGGATCCGTTCGCCGGGTCCTTTCGAAAACCTGGAAAGATTTTTTTCAAATGCATACGTTGCAAAAAAAGTAATCAGCCCAGATTGCTTTCCGTAACTGAAATCGTCCGCGCTCCATCCTTTGGCTTTAATGATATCCAATGCCTCTTGTGCAGGTCGCGACACACTTGTGAGAAATGAATTCTTAGCTTGCCACAATTGATTTTTTAAAGTTTTGAAATAGCCTGGCCGGGTCCCAATAGCCGTGACTTGATCTTCAATCGCTTTAAATTCTTCACGAAAAATTTCTCTCGCAAATTCAATGAGACTATAGCGAACATCCCATGCCCGCTCGTTCTCTAAATTCTCTTTTGCAAAGTCAACAACCCAATCCGTCAACTCTTTATTCGAGCCCAATTCGTCAATCAAATTATCGATGACCTCTTCCAAAACAGCATCATGCTCGACTTCAAGTCGATAGTCGCCGATCAATCCCGACTCACGCGTGAACGATCTTATTACTTTTTGAAAAAAGGCGTCAATGGTACTTATGGAAAACTGCGCGTATTGGTGAAGAATTGCCGCCTGCACGGCTTGGCTATTTTGTTGAAATGTTTGATCATCCATTTTCAACTCTTCTTTCAACTCACTCGCCAGCTCATTTGCATTTCCTTTTGCAAAATCATCGAGATATGAAAGAATTCGGTCTTTCATTTCCTGCGATGCTTTGTTCGTGAATGTTACCGCAAGAATGTACTTGAAGTAGTCGGCTTTAAACCGCAGTGCGAGTTTAAGGTATTCCTTTGCCAGCGTACGCGTTTTTCCGCTTCCGGCAGAACTTCGATAGATAGAGAAAACCTTGCTCAATGGGAGATTTTACAAGCAAGTTTAACAACAAAACGTGACAAATGATGTCATCGTCATATGAAAGTGCTCCATTGTCTTTAGTAACGCAATCTCAATCAAACTGAAGCAGCAAAATCAATCGAATTGCTTAACTTTGGTTACCTCAAAATACCTCTTGATCATGAATAATTCTAAGTCCGTTGTAGTGGCATTGGTGGCGTTGTTGTCTGTTGTCACGGTTGTTAACGCACAGAACAAAAAACTCGATAAGTCGATCAAAAAAATTGATGGCTACTACAACGCCGGAACCTATGAGAAAGCACTCAGCAGTCTCTCAAAATTTAAATCTTCCGCCCTAAAGCTTGGCCCCAATAGTAATTACATGGTGATGTATCATTTGCGCGAAGCAAAGATCAATCTCGCGCTGGGAATGGTGCAGGATTTTGAAACGTCACTGACAAGCGCTGCCAATACCAGTCAGAACGCCTATGGCGATAACAGTACGCTGTTCTGCATTACACTTCTTGATATCTCGGATATCTACCTTGACTATGGTAATTTTCGTGTCGCCCGCGAGTTCATTGAGAGAAGTGAGAATATTCTAAAAAAATCAAACCAATTAACAGATCAACTCAACGGCAGAATTACGCTTCTCAAGGCGGAAGCAATGATTGGACAGGGCTACGCTAATGAGGCCCTTGGTTTATTGCGAGAAAGTGAAAAATATTTTTCGGCCCGAGCTGTTGACAAAGAAACCATTGTTGAAGGGGCTAGCATTAAAACGAGGCGCATTCCTGAGGAAGAGTTGTATCAACGCTTCAATGATTACGCACAGTTAAAAATGTTGATCGGAAGTGCAATCGCAAAAAAAGGCCGTATTGGAATTTTTGGTGAAGATCTTCAAAACGATCCCGATGTGGATGGCGCCTTTGGTGAACTTGACTCGTGGCTTCGAAGCAAGCGAAAATATTTAAGTGAGACGAGCCTGACGGACATCGAATATCGTTACCTGTGGGCAAAGGCATTTCGTGACAATGGCAACAAAGCGATGAATGACAATCGTCTTGAGTTTGACAATATTCTATCGGACCTGAAAAAGAAAACGAATCCTACCAATGCGTTGGCCCAGGAAATTTATCTCTCTTATTTACAACAATTATTGGAGAACGAAAGTCGTGCACGATACCTCAATGTTAAATTGGAATATGAAAAAGTCATCAACAAATATTATCCACGCACAAGTCTACATCGTGTCAATCTGAAGGCAGTCGAATTCAACTCAAAGCTTTCTAAAGATCAAACGAAGGATCTCGAATCTAACGCTCTCAACCTGATTAGTACGAAGTCTTTACCTAAGAATTATCGGACAACGATCCGCATTTACAAATTTCTTTACGACATCGCTATTGCTGAACAACGTTACAACAATGCTGAAACCTACTTGAATGAACTTCTGTCTATTCAAAAAGATTTATGCGGAGAAAATAGTCCTGAATATCATCTGGCAAAAATTAATCTAGCAAACTTCTACCTGGACTACACAAACAAAATAGACGAAGCTGGCAAAATCTATCAGGAAAGTTATTTCAATATTTTAGTGAAAGAAATTGACTCCAATCACAAAGACGTAATCAATATCCTTTCACACGTTGCGCAATGGTATGAACTAACAGACAAATATTCTCTGGCGGCTAAAACTGCGCGTGACGCAATGAAAGCCGCGAATCGTAAGTACAGCAACAAAGACATTTTGTTGGGAATGGAACTTGACAACATTGCAAAATTACAAATCAAGCTGGGCGAATATGATGAAGCGGAACAAAACGTATTGAAAGCGATAGAAATAATCAACATCAAAGAAAATCGCGAATACACCGAATGGCGAGGAGCTTATATCAGCGCGCTGGAAACACAGGCAAAACTTTTCGGTTTGAAAGGATTGTTCGATGATGCGGAATCAAATCTTGAACGGACACGAAAATTAATTCAAAAAGCCGAAACACCGATAGTCGACGATTTGAGTACCGCTAAAGAAATGTCTTCTCTCTATATTCAGCTCGGCCGTTATGCTGCGACTGATAAATTGTTGACAAATCTCATTAACGAATATGAAAGACTTTTTGGAAAAACGTCCATGCGACTGATTGATCCGTTGGTTGATAAAGGAAGAATTTTATTGGCAAAAGGTGACTATACAGAAGCAGAAAGAACTGCGATCCGGGTAAATCAAATTGCAAATACTATCTATGGAGAAACGTCCACGAAGACTGCGCCAACTCAAAAGTTACTTGCTGACATTTATTACACATTGGGGGATTACGACAAATCTCAAAGTAGTGTATTAAAAGCATTAACAAGTCAGGAAAAACAGTTTGGAAGGAAACATATTGAAGTAGCGAAATCACTTTCACAGCTTGCCCTGATAAAGTTTTATAAAGGTGACAACCGTCAGGAGGTAGAAAAGTTGATGCTGGAGGCGCGCGACATAATGGCGGAAAAACTTGGAAAAGACAATCCGCAATATGCTGAGTTGCTGAAAAATGTTGCAGTGCTGTATATCTCTGAACGTAAATTTGACATTGCATTCAATTCACTGACGGTGGCAGAAGGAATCTGGAAAGCCAAAGCAGGAAGCAAAAACAACATCAACACTGCGAGTATTTATACACTGACTGGCGATGTCTATTACCAACTGAAGGATTACAAAAAGGCGGAGAGTTTTTACAACCAGTCAAAAGACCTGTATGAGAAATTCTTCAGCGCGAATCACCCAGAATATGTCAAGGTCCTTTCAAAATTGAGTAAGGTCTATTACATGCAAAAAGATTTCAAACGTTCGAAGCAACGGATTGAAGAAGCTTTAGGCAATTATGAAAACTTTATCAAACAGTATTTCCCGGCGTTAAGCGAACGGGAAAAAGCAAAATACTGGAATACCATCAAAGGCGACTTCGAGTTTTACAACACACTTGCTTTTAGCAACCTCGAAGATTTCCGAGACCTGACGAAGAAGGTTTACGACTATCAGCTCCTTACAAAAGCATTGTTATTGAGTTCATCAATCAAGATCCGTGAGAGAATTTTAAGCAGCACCGATGAAGCATTGAAAGCGCAATACAACACATGGATTCAGAAAAAAGAATTGCTGACGTTGGCGTTGTCAATGAGTCCGGCTCAGTTGACGGAAAATGAAATTGATCCAAATGCATTGCAACAGGAGGTTGAGAGACTCGAAAAGGATCTGAGCCAAAAGTCAGAAATTTTTGGCCAAAGTTTCGACGCGAAAAAAATCACATTTGAAGATGTGAGACGTACGCTAAAACCGAATGAGGTAGCCATCGAAATGGTGCGTTATCGTTTTTTCAAGCACTCATTCACCGATTCTGTTGTTTATGCTGCGCTCTACATGAAGGAAGAATTTTCAAAACCGAAAGTGATCACCTTCAGCGATGGGAAAAAAATGGAGGGTCGTTTCTTCAAATATTACAGAAATGCCATCATGGGTAAAATCCAAGACTCTATCTCCTATCGCATTTTCTGGAAACCCATTATTGATGGAATTGGTCAATCTTCAACCGTCTATTTATCTGCTGACGGAATTTTCAACCAGATAAACCTCGAAGCGATAGCAACTCCGGATGGCCGATTTGTGATCGACAATTCAAATATTGTATTGGTGAGCAACACGAAGGATCTTTTCCTCAAAAAAGCTAGAAGCCGACAAGCGACTAAAGAAAACACAGCATCGATGTTTGGCAATCCACTCTTCTACCTTGCTTCCGCGGATGGAAATATTTTACCCTTACCGGGTACAGAGAAAGAGATTAATCAGCTTCAATTCATTTTGAAAGAAAAAGGATGGGCCATTTCTGAATTTCTTGATAAGTCTGCAGCAGAAGAAAAGATTAAAGAAATGAATAGTCCAAAAATATTCCACATCGCAACTCACGGACTCTATCGCCCCTCAACCGAAGTGACTCTTGAAAAAGAAATGCAGGGAAACGAAGCCGTGTTGAC
>CBQWHS010000160.1:0-7901 GCA_967728665.1 uncultured Chryseosolibacter sp.
GTATTCAAAAAGTTTCAGCGGATAAATACCGTTGGACACCTCGTCACACTGAAATGGAATAATGGCGACATCAAACCTTTTGATAACAGAAGGCGCTTCGTCATGTGTGAATGGTCCGGTAAAATGGATTCGCTTGTGATTAAAAAATTCGGAGGGAACAAATGTCTTGTCGAACGGACCAGCAAGAATAAGATTCCAATCAGGTAATGATTCAATAACTTTTTCGAGCAGTGTAAAATCGGTCCTTCGTTCAATGTTGCCGAAATAACCAATCACCTTCCCGGAAATATTTTTCAATTGTGGATGAACATCTTTTAATGCTGGCACACCGGCAAACAATTTATAGTTGGCTGCATTCGGTACCATGTAACTGTTGGGAATATTTTTATCGATAAAGTTTTTCTGAAGCGCGGGTGCTGTTGATACGGTGAGGTCAGCTTGCCGTGCTGTGCGATCTTGCAGATAAGGGCCGTGCTTGAGTGTAAAACCTTTTACCATGGGATCGATGCAATGATAAATGTTCAGCAATTTCTTTGGCTTCAGGTAGGAGTGAAGTCGGCTGAAATAGAAGTTAAATGAGTTAATGAATATCAGCGAATCAACGTTATGATCTTGAAGAACTTTGTTAATACGGTTGGCTATGATCCGATGATTGATGGACGATAAGAAGTTGTATATCCTTCCCTTTGGTAAGAAATTGGTTGGGACGCTAAACGGAATATTGATCACGGTGACACCATCCATGTCAAATTCAAGCAATCGGCTTGATGAATAACCACGAAGTCGTTTTGCAACAGCTTTGTCCCGCCTTCCCTTCACTGCATCCAGAAATGTGAAAGGATTATCAGCAAAAAAAACTTGGTTGGTCTTTGCAAGTTCAACTGCCAGCTGCCACGGTGTAGAGGTGTATTTGGCATCGTGGCGAGGCAACGACATGAATAGGATTGTCTTTCCGGACAGGCCTTCGAACGTTTGAGTTTTAAGCATACAGATCTGTAAGCGTTGACTCAAAAAATCTATACCTGCTTAATGTGGGCGCACGAATGTCAACCCCTAAATGAAGAGAATCAGCGACAATTAATTAAGATTGGTGATTAGCTGATCAAAACCACCCATAGAGATATCAGTACCATCACACCAATAGCAATCAGATTTTCTTTAAACCTGGAATACATATCGATCTTCCGGTTCTGGATCTTTAACCTTGTCGATGTCATATGAATGAAACGGTCATCCAGCGTCATTGTATACAGGTGTTTAATATAAACTCAATTATTAATTGAATATAGTTAAATATCTCAATTATAGTCAATTATACTTTCAAACAGAATATAATTTTGTCGGTTAAAATGTAATTGCACCCGATCAAACGGCATTAAAAACAGACGTATATCAGTGTTGCGGCAGAAAGAAATAGAAAGTCGCACCTTCGTTAAGAGCCGCATCAGCCCATATTTTTCCCCCATGCAGTTCTATAATTTTACGAGCAATTGCCAGGCCGGCACCCGTACCTTCGAATTCCTTTTTGGAGTGAAGTCGTGAAAATAACTTGAACAACTTCTCTCGGAATAGTGGGTCAAATCCAACACCATTGTCCTTGATCCAATAGTAACCCTCGTTATTGTTCGAATTACTAAAGCCTATTTCGATAACTGGATGAGCACCTTTCGATGAGAACTTAAGGGCGTTGCTGATTAGGTTTTCCCAAACTTGTCGGATCGAACTAACATCCGCATATGCATCTGGCAGGACATGTACTTTTACAGTTACCTCCGGCTTTAGCGAATGCGCACTTAAAACAGTGGCCACCAGCTGCTGCATGTTGATGCGTTGTTTTTCAAGAGACAGGTTTCCGACTCTGGACAGTTCAACCAAATCATTAATCAGTTGGTCCATCCTGGTGGCGCTCTGTTGAATAATAATCAGCGCTCTTCGTGCTGTCGGATCTAGTTTATCGGAATATTCTTCCATGAGAATGCCGGTAAATCCATTGATTGCACGGAGTGGTGCTTTCAGGTCGTGTGAAATCGAATATGAAAAGGAGTTCAACTCTTCATTCGCTTTTTGAAGAATTGCGTTTGCCTTTTCGAGTTTATCATGTGCTTTTTCGTTGTATTCTGAAAGGGAAAGATTCTTTTCCGCAAACGACTTCTCTAGCTTCTCAATCTTAACATGAGAGCGTATCATCACTAATAATGCACTTACCACGAGCAGACTCCCCGACACCAAACCGAAAATAATAGTTCGAACATTCGAAGACGCTTCATCACGCACTCGCTGGGGCAGCGCTTCTGTTTTCAAGCGCTCATTTGCATCAATGCGAGCGACTAATGTTATGATTGAATCGGAAAGCATTCTTCCTGGTTGAATATTCGGGATCGGTTCCTCTGATCGGTCTGCGTTGATTTGAACAACAGCATCTTCTATGTAATTCAGTTCCTGATTGATCTTCTTTTCCAGTGAATCAAGAAGTCGTTGCTGCACATTGTCAGCACCGAGATTTGTTCGAATGCTATTCAGCAAATCCGGAAAGACATCTTTTGCATTTTTATACTTAACAAGGAATTCTTGAGTATGTGTGTTTAGGTAGCTACGATGTGAGCATTGGATATCGTTCAACGCAGCATTTAACCGATGGAGGTTAATTCGAGTCTGTTGCGATTTTTCTACAGAATAAAACGAATTTACAAGGGTTTGCGATTGACGGTAGTCAATGATATGAACGACAAGAATAGTGATTACGCCAAGCGTCAATAAAATGACGGATAACATTCTTTTGTTCATAGCTTGACTGGCCAGGCCAGGTGTTTACGATGTCGGTATAAACAAAAATCATGTTAAGCCCTTACGGGAAATTAAATCAGGCAAAATAAGAATGTGAGCGTCTGATGTACTCAGGAAATTGTCACCTTTTTCTTCTGCGCTACTGACCGATAAATTGCCTCCACCACACGGATGTCTTTTAATCCTTCTTCGCCCGGCACAAGAACACTTGTGTTATTCTTAATCGCCAAAGCATCATCGTCCATCTGGCGTGCCTGTTGATTTGGAATCGAGGCATTCAGTTTTTTGCCATCACTGGTCTCGCCATTAATTCCACTGTAGGCCTGGAAAGGAGCGAGTTTATACCAACCTTTTTCACAAGTCACTTCGAGATTGTTCATCCCTTTTCCAAAACTGGTTTCGCCTTTTGCAGTTACGCCATTTTCAAATTCCAATTCGAAATTCATGGTCTCATCCACCTCTTTATAAATTTCCGGACGAGTGGTCGACTGGTGTGCAGTTACTGCGATCGGTTCAAGTCCCGTTGAATATCGTATCGCGTTCAATGGGTAGACTCCCATATCATACATTGAACCACCGCCTAATTTTTTGATTTGCTTCCAGTGGTTGGTGCGACCGTCAAAATATCCGGCGGCAGCGTTTACATTCAGCACTTTTCCATACGTCAGGTTTTTTCTGAAGTCGATGATTTGTTTGGTGTTGGGTTCATGATGCATCCGGTAGCCGATACTTAGTTTCACTTTGTTTGCTTTGCAGGCATCAATCATACGCTGGCATTCTGCGACCGTCATAGCCATCGGCTTTTCGCACCAAACGTGTTTGCCAGCTTGAGCAGCGCGCACTACATACTCAGCGTGCATCGATGGTGGAAGGACAACATAAATCACATCGATGTCATTGTTGTTCTTGATGGAATCAAATGTTGAATAATCATAAATATTTTTGTCCGGTATGGAATGAGCTTTTTTCCATTGTTCGGCTTTGCTGGGTGTACCGGTTACAATTCCGGCCAAGTAGCAATGTTCCGTCAGTTGCAATGCAGGTGCAAGCAAGTCTGTGCTATAGTATCCAAGGCCAACAAGCGCTATTCCTAATTTCTGTTTTTGTTTGGGAACGATTACAGATGCAAACGTTGCTTTTGCCAATGCCAGACTTGTCACACCAGTAACCGTCTGAATAATAAACCGTCTGCGAGAACTCATAGTTTTTAAATATTGACGTATTGAATTTAATGTAATTATTGCCCTGCTTTCAAGATGGAAAGCAAAAAAGATATGAAATAATTCGGTTTCGTAATGCGAGCCTCTCAACAACTTTATCTTCGACTTTGAAGCCAGGCAATTCTCAATCAGCGGAAATCCGGGAAATCGCGCCAGCTGCTGTACGGGAGGAGAGAGAGGAATGTGTCTATTTAAAAAAGATTATTTTTAAGATATCAAAAACCGGTAGCATAGCTAAATGAAAAACCTAAATCAGATTGGAAGCGGACTTGCAACATTCTTCATGGCCCTTGCATTATTCTCATGTAAAACAAAAAGTAATTCCAGTACAACAACTATCCCTGCAGTAGATTCCGTGTTGATCGTGAAGGGCCAGAAAACATTTAGTGCCAACTGCAGTTCGTGCCATGGGTTTAACCAGGACGCTATTGGCCCTCAACTGGGAGGAATCACTGCTCAGGTTTCAGCAGACTGGATCAAAAATTTCATTAAGAACCCGCAGGCAGTAATTGAGTCTGGTGATGAACGAGCTCAACTTTTGTTTGACCGATATAAGTTAATGATGCCTTCTTTCGCTCATCTCAAGGAAGATGAAGTCGAGGGAATTGTGGCGTTTATCAGCACGAAGAAAGCTCCCGTTCGCACTGCTAAGAACGCAGACGATCCGAACGCTTTGCGTAATCCGATTCCTGAACCCATCCCAATGTCAGACCTGACAATTGAGATGGAACCGATAACGCAAATTCCTGCCTCAAGTGAAACTGGACAACTCACGAGAATTTGCAAGCTGGACTTTCATCCAGACACGAAGGAATTATTTGTCGTAGACCTTCGTGGAAAATTATACAAGCTTGAAGACAATAAACCAGTCTTGTACCTGGATATTGCCTCGAAGTTTCCGAATTTCATAAACACACCTGGTCTTGCTACTGGCTTCGGAAGTTTTGCCTTCCATCCTGAATTTTCCAAAAACGGATTGTTGTATACATCGCATACGGAAAGTGCCGGCTCTGGCAAACCCGATTTCGCCTTTAATGATTCAATTAAAGTCACCTTGCAATGGGTGTTGACGGAATGGAAAACGAATAAGCCCAACGCTGTACCATTCGAGGGAAAAGGTCGTGAACTATTTAGAGTAAATATGGTTCACCAGATTCACGGCATGCAAGAGCTGACATTTAATAAATTGTCAAAACCTGGGGACGAAGATTATGGATTATTATACATCGGAATAGGAGATGGTGGTGCAGTTGAAATGGGTTATCCCTTTTTAGCACACAGCAAGGAAAAAATCTGGGGAACAGTTATTCGAATTGATCCATTGAAAAGAAACAGCCATAATGGCAAGTATGGAATTCCGTCAACCAATCCGTTTGTTAAGAATGCCACACCAAATACAGTGAAGGAAATTTATGCCTTTGGATTTCGCAATCCACATCGTATCAGTTGGACGCAGGCAGGTCAGATGATGGTGTCAAATATCGGTCATCATAATATTGAATCATTGTATTGGGTGTTGCCTGGTCACGATCATGGATGGCACATACGTGAAGGTAAATTTGCGATGAATGCGGATGGAAACATGTTTAATGTATTTACAATTCCAACGAATGACACGAGCAACGTTTCTTATCCGGTGGCACAGTATGATCACGATGAAGGGAACGCGATCAGCGGAGGCTTTGAATACACCGGCTCGTTGATACCTGAGTTGAAAGGCAAATATTTGTTTGGTGATATTGTAAAAGGCCGGTTGTTTTACATTGAACTGAAAGACATGAAGCAAGGCAGCCAGGCACAGATCCGTGAATGGCAGGTTTCGCTCAACGGCAAAAAGGAATTGCTCACCGATTTGTGTGGCGCTAAAAAAGTGGATCTCCGCTTCGGACGCGATTCAAAAGGTGAAATTTATATCCTGACAAAACCGGACGGAAGAATTTACAGGTTGAAGTCTGTCGTCAAATCAATTACGTAGCCGGTAATCGTAGGATTATTTTACTTTATTATCTTCGGAGAGATTAACCAAACGACTATGAAAACCAATTTGCTCATCGGATGTCTTCTAATAACCTCGGTAATTTTCGGACAAACTGCCTTGAAGGTAGGAGATAAGGCCCCTGATTTTACAGCGAAAGACCAGGATGGAAATCAGATCAGCTTGTCGCAATACAAAGGGAAGAAAGTGATTTTATATTTCTATCCGAAAGATGGAACACCCGGCTGTACAGCGGAAGCGTGTAATCTTCGCGACAACAAGGAAGTGTTGATGAAAGAAGGATATTCAATTCTTGGCGTAAGCACGGATGATGAAGCCTCCCATAAAAGTTTCCAACAACAGCATTCACTTCCTTTTCCATTAGTTGCTGATACGGATAAATCGATCAATCAAAAATATGGTGTTTGGGTAGAGCGTGAGCGGGATGGAAAGAAATTCTTCGGCACTGCACGAACTACATTTGTTATTGACGAGAAAGGAGTGATCACCAAAATCATTGATAAGGTAGATACTAAAGATCACGCAAGTCAAATATTGAAGATGTGATGCGTTGGATAAAACCCTCAGCTAAACGTTTTTGCTTCCTGTTTTCTTTCGTTTTCCTTTTTTCTGCTGCGTTGTTCGCACAGCAACCGGTGCTGACAATGAACGTCGATGAGGATGCTGAGAATTTTAATATTCTAAAACACGGAGACAGCGTTCTATTGTCTTACCAGGTGCACTCGACTGTCCATTCACATTGGATTTATGACGGCAAATCATCCGTGAGTCAAACTAAAGTTCAGCCTATAGCCACAGCTTTGGTTGGTAAAAAAATCTTCCACTATTTTTTTACAGATGATCGCAAGATTACGACCTTAAAAGCGATGGTGGAGGAAAGCAATATCGCGCAATTTCATCCAGACGCTTTATCATTTGAAAACGAGAGAGTCGTAACTGCCTACACGGATAAAGTATTACGGCTAATTTGTTATGAACAGAAGACAAATTCTGTAATAATCCGAGACATTGAGGGGATGAGAGTTGTCGGCGAAAAGCGTCACATTCTTCCTTTCAATATCGCAGGATACGAACCGGAGTTTTATATGGACACTTCGCCTGCAAATTCTTTTTCAGGGATCTCTAAATTAAGGTTTTACAATGGTGATAAGTTGTACGTTGTTTTTGATCAGCGCTATCGTTCAATCCGTGTGCCTGGAAAAACGGAGATTGCCGCAATCCCCTGGCAGGATGGTGAGCTAGAGCACATAATTATTCCCACTACTGCCCAAGCTGACTTTCAATCTTTTTTGATCGATAACAAACTCTTTCGTGCTTTCACTACGAAGAAGAAGTTTTTGATCAGAGTTCATGATATACATTCGTCCAAAGTACTTTCACAGATTCCTATTAACCCAAATCGAAATGCTAAAATTTTTAGCCGGAGTGGAAGAAACAGTATCGTGGATTCGACAGGTAGATTAAATCGCGCAATGAGAACAGCGCCAATGTGCAGTCCGTTTATGACAATCGTGAAGGATTCCGGAAGTTACGTGGTGTTGTTCGGAAATTATTATGATGATGGACCACGGATTCCGTTTATGTTAATACCTACCGGAGGACTGCTTGCTGCGACCATCGCGGCAGGAGCTCTCGCTGCTATTGAACGCCCGGGTGATCTTCATTATCTCTACTTGAAAGTGGATGCTGAAAAATTAACAGCCAAATTTCAAAGTAACAACGTGAGAGCGAAATTGGATCGCTTCGAAATCAAAATGCAGAAGACGGAGAAGATAAAAAACAAAGTGTATACTGCATTTAGGGGAGGCATACTCGCCAGTTATCACTTTCCGAAAAAGAATACAGTACAGCTAACGTGGTTTAATTAGCCAAATAAATTTTCCGACTAGTAATTCTTTATA
>CBQWHS010000161.1:0-7887 GCA_967728665.1 uncultured Chryseosolibacter sp.
GATGAAATTACTATTCGCGAATTTGCTGATGAAATTGTGAAGTTGACCGGAACATCACAGAAAGTTGTTTACAAGCCACTTCCAAAGGACGATCCAAAGCAACGTCAGCCAAACATTGACAAGGCACGAAAATTATTGGGATGGGAACCGAAAGTTTCTCGTGCTGATGGACTAAAAATTACATATGACTATTTTAAATCTCTACCTAAAGAGGACCTGTACGCAAGGGATCATAAAAATTTCGACAAGTACATCCGATAATCTTCATGAATAAAAAAGTTTTAATTACTGGTGGTGCAGGATTCATTGGCTCACATGTAGTGCGCCTTTTCGTTAACAGATTTCCGACTTATACGATTGTAAATCTTGACAAACTCACGTATGCCGGCAACCTTGAAAACCTTACAGATATTGAGCACAAAAAGAATTATCATTTTGAAAAAGGTGATATTCTGGATATCGAATTTTTAAATAGTCTTTTTAATAAATACGAATTCGATGGCGTCATCCATCTTGCAGCTGAGTCCCATGTAGACCGCTCATTACACAATCCAACCGAATTTGCCTATACAAACATTATTGGTACTTTAAACTTGCTCCGCGCAGCACAGGCCGCGTGGCATACCAACTATGACGGAAAACTTTTCTATCACATCTCTACAGACGAAGTGTATGGGACAGTTGAACAGGGCAAGTTCTTCACCGAAGAATCAACGATAAATCCACACTCACCTTATTCTGCATCAAAGGCGAGCAGTGATCATTTTGTGCATGCTTTTGATAATAGCTTTGGACTGCCAACAATTATCAGCAGGTGTTCGAATAATTACGGACCTTATCATTTTCCTGAGAAATTAATTCCGTTGATGATCAATAACATCATTAACAATAAACCGCTTCCTGTGTATGGCAAAGGAGAAAATATCAGGGACTGGTTGTTTGTTGAAGATCACGCTCGCGCGATTGAAACCATTTTTCATAAGGGAAGGCGTGGAGAAGTTTATAACATCGGTGGTATTAATGAATGGAAAAATATTGACCTCGTGAATTTTCTCTGCCACCTCATGGATAAAAAATTAGGCAGAAACGAAGGAACATCAGCAACGCTAATTACCTACGTAAAAGATCGCCCGGGGCATGACTTGCGTTATGCCATTGATCCTTCAAAACTTACGGCAGAAACCGGATGGAGGCCTGAAGTTACTTTCGAGGAGGGTCTTGAAAAGACGGTAGACTGGTATCTGACGAATCAGGAATGGCTTAAGAATGTGACTTCTGGTCAGTACCTTCAGTACTACACGAAGATGTATCAGGAACGGTAATCTTTAAAACATAAATCATGAAAGGAATTATTTTAGCAGGAGGGTCGGGGACCCGCTTGTATCCACTGACATTGGCAGTGAGCAAACAATTGATGCCGTTGTATGATAAGCCAATGATTTACTATCCACTGTCTGTTCTGATGATGGCCGGCATCAGCGAGATTCTCATCATTTCCACTCCGCACGATATGCCGATGTTTCAAAAGCTCTTAGGCGATGGGAAAAAACTTGGTTGCTCATTTCATTATGAAGTGCAACCTAAACCGGATGGTCTTGCACAAGCCTTCATCATCGGTGAAAAATTCATCGGTAAAGACAAAGTCGCGTTGATTCTTGGTGACAATATTTTTTATGGATCAGGACTCAAGCATTTGCTTGAATCTAATGTTGATCCGGATGGTGGTGTCGTGTTTGCGTATCACGTGACGGATCCGGAACGTTATGGCGTGGTAGAATTTGATGAAAACAGAAAGGCAATTTCAATTGAAGAAAAACCAGCAAAGCCGAAATCAAACTATGCCGTTCCGGGATTATATTTCTACAACAACGATGTGGTTAAAATCGCGAAGGAAATAAAACCAAGTCCTCGTGGCGAACTTGAAATCACGGATGTCAACAATGTCTATCTGAGGAGTGGAAAATTAAAAGTTGCTCCAATGAGTCGCGGCACAGCCTGGCTTGACACAGGTACGTTTGATTCGCTCATGCAGGCTGCGAATTTTGTGCAGGTTATCGAGCAGCGTCAAGGATTGAAAGTGGGCTGCATCGAAGAAATAGCTTATCGCCGTGGATTTATTGATAAGCAGCAGTTGCTTGAGCTAGCCAAACCACTTGAAAAAAGTGGCTATGGTGTGTACTTAAAGAACTTGCCGGAGTATATCTAAGCATTGAAGAATTTTGAATTCGCAAAAAATTATTTATTTTTGCGGAGCTTCTGAAAAAAATTAGAGGGGACCAGATAAGTCCCCTCTTTGTTTATACTGTTTTTTTAATGGATCTGGCAACCGAAATCAGGAAAATTACCGAGTCGCAGCTCAAAGCTGGACAGTTTCTGGTTGATATTATTGCTTCGAGCAGGTCGGGTCCAAAAAAAATCTTAGTGATTCTAGACGGTGATGAAGGAATTAGCATTGATGATTGCGCGGAGATAAGCCGACACTTATCAAAAGCACTCGATGAGAGCGCAGCCAGTGAAGAAAACTATTTGTTGGAAGTATCCACACCAGGCATTGATCAGCCATTGAAACTTCACCGGCAGTATAGGAAGAATGTTGGAAGAAAATTAAGAGTACGCAAAACCGATCAAAGTATTTTCGAAGGGAAACTTGCTTCGGTTAATGATGATGTGGTGACGTTGATTGAAGAAACAGGAAGTGGGAAGAATAAAGAAACGAAAGAAATTCAAATCCCATTTTCAGTGATCGATAAAGCATTTGTGTTGGTTTCGTTTAAATAATCGTAATTATGGATGTTTCAAATTTAATTGAATCGTTTGCCGAGTTTGCCAAGCAAAAAAACATTGACAGGCCCACGATGATCAGGATTCTGGAAGATGTTTTTAGAAACATGATCCGGAAAAAATATCAAACAGACGACAACTTTGATATCATCATTAATGCTGACAAAGGCGATCTTGAAATTTACAGAATTCGTGAAATCGTTGAAGATGATTCTGAGGATATTTGGGATCACGATAAAATCAGCCTGACGGATGCGAAAAAAATAGAGCCGGATTTCGAAGTTGGCGAAGAAGTATCCGAACAAGTGGATATCGAACATTTTGGTCGCAGAGCTGTAACTACAGCACGACAAACGCTGATGCAAAAGGTTAAGGACCTTGAAAAAGACATTCTTTATCAGAAATACAAAGACATCGTTGGTGAGATAATTACAGGCGAAGTATACCAGGTGTTGAGCAAAGAGGTATTGTTGACTGACGGTGAAGGCAATGAAATTGCCGTTCCAAGAAACGAGCAAATACCCAAAGATCGTTATCGTAAAGGCGAAAATGTTCGCGCGATTGTTCACAAAGTTGAAATGGTAAATGGCAATCCAAAAATCATTTTGTCAAGAACATCGCCGGTTTTTTTAGAAAGACTTTTTGAGCAGGAAGTGCCGGAAGTTTATGATGGATTGATTACTATTCGGAAAGTAGTTCGCGAGCCAGGCGAACGTGCAAAGGTTGCTGTTGAATCGTATGATGATCGGATCGATCCAGTAGGCGCATGCGTTGGTATGAAAGGTTCAAGGATTCATGCGATCGTGCGCGAATTGCAAAACGAAAACATAGACGTAATCAACTTCACCGAAAATCTTGAGTTGTATATTCAGCGGGCGTTAAGCCCAGCGAAAATCACGTCTATCAAAATTGATAAAGACCGTGGACGAGTTTCTGTTTATCTTAAACCAGACCAGGTTTCACTTGCCATCGGGAAGGGTGGATTAAACATCAAGTTAGCGAGCCGTTTGGTTGGATATGAAATCGATGTGTTCCGTGAACTTGCCGAAGGTCAGGAGGAAGAAGATGTGGATCTGGACGAGTTTTCAGACGAGATCGAAGCATGGGTACTTGACGAATTAAAACGTATCGGATTAGATACGGCAAAGAGCGTCCTGAACCTAAATAAAGAAGAGCTTGTTCGCAGAACTGATTTGGAAGAGGAAACCGTGGAGAGCGTACTCGGTGTCCTGAAGAAGGAATTTGAATAATATTTAGCAATACGTTCACATAAATCAGCAAAAACATAGGGATATTTGAGCATGGCAGATGAAAAGATGATAAGGTTAGGGCAGGCGTCACGCAAGCTTAATGTTGGCCACAACACCATTCTGGAGTTCTTGGCCAAGAAGGGTTTTGCTGTTGAAAACAACCCTAACGCAAAACTTACGGGAGAACAATTTGCCATGCTTTCCAAGGAGTATGCATCTTCGGCCTCTGAAAAACTTGAGGCTTCGGGCCTTACAATAGGAACAAAACATGTTGAGAATGTAACGATCGAACGGGAAAAAGAAGCTGCCAAAAAACGTGTTGATGAAGAAGAGAACATTATGATCAAGAACCTTGGATCGAAAGATCTTAAGGTGAAAGAAGAAGCAAAGCCTGAAAAAGTTGAACGCGAAAAGCCAAAGCTTGAAGGCATAAAAGTGCTCGGAAAAATTGAACTTGAGAAAAAAGCAGCAGCGAAACCAGAAGAAATAGAAGAAGCACCGGAGGTTATAAAGGAAGTAGTAGAAGTCATTCCGCCAAAGCCAAAAGTAGAGCCAGTGGTCGAAGAGGTTATTCCTCCGTTACCTCCTCCTCCAATTGAAATTGTTGCTGAAAAACTTCCAGAGCAAGAGTTAATCAAGGCTAAAGCTGATAAGCTTAAAGGCTTGAAGGTTGTTGATAAAATTGAGCTTCCTACAGAAAAGAAAAAGGAGCCGCAGCCAACCGATCAATCCAAGGACGATAATAAAGCCAAACGTCCGCGCAAGCGTATTCCCAAAGTTGGTAACGTTCCTCAAGGTCCACCCAATCAGCAGCGTGGTCCAAAGCCACCGCTTCAACAACCACAGCGTGGAAAACCAGCTCCAAGAACTCAAAAGGAAGAACCAACTGAAAAAGAAATTCAAGATCAGATCCGCGCAACATTAGCAAAGCTAAGCGGGGGTGGAAAGAAAACTTCAGGTTCGAAATACAGACGTGAAAAACGTCAGGCATATTCAGACGCCCAGGAACAACAAGCGCTTCAGGATCAGGAATCATCAAAGACGCTTAAAGTAAACGAATTCATATCCGCTAATGACTTGGCGTCCTATATGAATGTTTCTGTCAATGATGTGATCTCAACATGCTTGAGCTTGGGAATGTTTGTTTCGATCAATCAACGACTTGACGCGGAAGCAATCACTGTTATTGCTGATGAATTTGGATATGCGGTTCAATTCATCAATGCTGATGACGAATTAAGCGTCAATGAAGAAGAGGATTCAGAAGAAGACTTAGCGCCAAGAGCGCCTATTGTTACCATCATGGGTCACGTCGATCATGGCAAAACTTCTTTGCTTGATTATATACGAAACACAAAAGTTACGGCCTCTGAAGCCGGTGGTATCACGCAGCACATCGGTGCTTATGACGTTACCACAAAAAGCGGAAATAAAATTGCGTTTCTAGATACTCCAGGTCACGAAGCTTTTACGGCGATGCGTGCTCGCGGTGCAAAAATAACGGACGTAGCAATTATTGTTGTTGCGGCTGACGATGATGTAATGCCGCAAACCAAGGAAGCGATTAACCACGCCCAGGTGGCTGGAGTTCCGATTGTGATTGCTCTTAATAAGATTGATAAGCCAAGTGCAAATCCGGATAAGGTTCGCGAATCACTTTCGAAAATTAATATCCTGGTAGAAGAGTGGGGTGGTAAATATCAATCGCAGGAAATTTCCGCGAAATCAGGAAAAGGTGTTGAAGACCTGCTTGAAAAAGTTTTGTTGGAAGCGGAGATCCTTAACCTGAAATCAAATCCGAACAAACCTGCTTCAGGTTCAATCATTGAAGCATCGTTGGATAAAGGTCGTGGCTACGTTGCGACTGTGATGGTTCAGAATGGAACATTAAATATTGGCGATATCATGCTGGCCGGTCCAAATTATGGACGCGTAAAAGCAATGTTTGATGACACGGGCAAAAAGGTGACTTCAGCAGGCCCATCTACTCCGGTGGTCGTACTTGGTCTCGATGGTGCACCGCAAGCCGGTGAGAAATTTAATGTGATGGAATCAGATCGCGAAGCTCGCGAACTTGCGACTAAGCGCACTCAGCTACTCCGTGAGCAAAACATGCGTACGAAGAAGCACATTACATTGGATGAAATTGGAAGACGTCTCGCGATCGGAAACTTTAAGCAATTGAATGTGATTGTGAAAGGTGATGTGGACGGTTCAGTGGAAGCACTTTCTGATTCATTGTTAAAACTTTCAACTCCTGAAGTTCAGGTTGCGATCATTCACCGCGGCGTTGGTCAGATTTCTGAATCTGATGTATTGTTAGCATCTGCATCTGATGCGATTATCCTCGGCTTCCAGGTTAGGCCATCAGGCGCTGCGAAACGGATTGCGGACAACGAGGAAATCGAGATCCGTTTGTATTCGATCATCTACGATGCGATCAACGAAGTTCGCGATGCGATGGAAGGCATGTTGGCACCAGAGGTTGAGGAAGTGATTGTTGGTAACGCGGAGATACGTGAAGTGTTTAGAATTTCTAAAGTCGGAACGATCGCCGGATGTATGGTTACGGATGGATTTATCAAACGTGCAAATCCGATTCGCCTCATCAGAGATGGTATCGTGGTCTACGCAGGTAAGCTACATTCTTTGAAGCGATTTAAAGATGATGCAAGCGAAGTGAAATCAGGGTTCGACTGCGGTATCGGTATCGATGGATTTGACGATATGAAAGAGGGCGATATTATCGAGAGCTACGAAAATAGAGAAGTGAAGCGCACATTGTAAAAACGTGAAGCACCAGAAATAAAAGTCCGGATGTGAATCCGGACTTTTTTTTATGAATGTCTGTAATACGTTTTACTTACAATTCTCCAGCCTTCTGTAAACTTGTAAAGCACGAGGTAATCCGTAAATACTTTTTTGTTTTCACGATACAGTTCCAGTTTTACAACGGCATTGTTTCCTGTCACATCTATGTTGATGAATTTTCCATCCGTGTGAGGAGGAGCAGCAGGATTTTCTTTTTTCACCTTTTCAAGATTTGTGAGCCACTCTTCAATTGGCAATGGTTTTATTTCGTTATTGATCAGCCGAATCATATTGAACGAAGGATGGAAACCTTTTCGAATATCATCGACGCTTCCGCGATTTTGAATGCCCTCGATGTAGGCTGATATCACAACAGCTTTAATATCAGCTTCCTTATTTTGACTAAACGCGACAACGGGAATGAATAGAAGGACTGCAAGAAATTTAATCATAAGTCAGAGTTTATATTTCATAATACTAATCACACGAGGTAATTGTTTCAGGCGATCGATGCTCAACAGATAGTCAGCACCGAACAACCGGAATTGAGGGATCGATGACGTAAAAACGAAAGTGCTACAAATGTCGGAGATCTGAAATTTGATCCAGCATCCACCCCGTAAGGCTCAAGCGTTCGCGTGTTGATGGAAGCACTTCATGTTCTATTTCGTCACTCCGAAAACAAATTAGTCTTCCGGCAACCGGAAGAAATTCAACTTCTTCTGTTGGTAAAAACATTTTTAGTTGACCTCCGTGTTCAATTTTCCAATCGTTATTGAGATAACAGATCACTGATAACTTACGATGATCATCATGTTTAAATTGATCAAGATGTCGCTTGTAAAATGCACCCGCCGGGTAGATCGTCATGTGAACTTCAATGTCTTTCAAACTTAAGAACAAGGATTGATTAAGGAATGCACGTAATTCATTCAGTCGATCCAAGTATATTTTAATGGCAGTTGAACTATGTTGTTTGTCAACCCACTTAATATAGTCGCCACGAATCGCCTCATTGATTTGAAGGCCTGAATTTTTTCCAATG
>CBQWHS010000162.1:0-7806 GCA_967728665.1 uncultured Chryseosolibacter sp.
CATCTTTTAACGTACTTGCTTCGAGGTGGAACAACTTACGCTGTGAAAGTCTATGATTGGATGCATAAACTTCATGCGGCTGCGCAATGCTCTGATGAGAAACCAGAGCACCAAGAAGAATAATTAGATACATGTGTCGCATAGGCGTTTTGTGGTTGGGTTAAAACAACTTACTAGTGCATCAAAAATTTATTGTTTTGTTTTTCGACTTTTAACTGGAATGTCTGAGCGATTTGCACAACCAGACTTTCAACATCAGCAATCGGCATAGAGCCCGACACCGTTTGATTCAAAAGATTCTTATTACTGACGGTAACGTCCACTCCATAATTGTCTTTCAACATCTCCACCATGTCGCGAAGACTTGTGTGATCGAGAATTAATTTATTCTCTGTCCATGCCGTATAGATCGCCGGGTTCACAACCCGCTTGCTAAAACTTTTTCGTTTGTATTCCACAAACTCTCCGGGTTTCATCACAATGTTTTCAGCTGCGCTTTCAGACGGTAGATGGAGTTTTATCTTGCCCGTGCTTAGAACAACTTTTGTTTCATCGGTGCGGTGATAAACATTGAATGTAGTTCCAAGCACTTCGACAGACATACCTTCTTCCGTATTAACTTTGAATGGTTGATTGTTGATTTTGTGTACAACAGAAAAATACGCTTCACCGTCAAGCCATAATTCGCGAGTGTCCTTTGAGTTCCACTCATTATTAAACTGTAAGCTGGAATTCGAATTCAAAATTACGGTCGAACTATCGGGCAGCATAATGGTTTTTGTTTCACCATATGCGGTATGGTATTGCAAATGTTGCGATGAGGTCATTTTCCAAAATGCAATTCCCACCGACGCGCACAAGACGATCGCGGCAGCTATTTTATACAAAATTCCCAATGAAGGGTTTGACTTAGGTTCAGGATTGTGATTTCTCGCTTCGAAGTGCTGAATACCATTCCAGAGTTCCTTGACTTCGGATTCAGAAAGCGAAAACTTCTGATACGATAAATTCTTCAAGATCAATTTCGCCTCGGCAACTTCGATAGATTTATTGGGATAGGCTTGCAGCCAATTTGTCCAAAATGCTTCAGATGATTCATCCGGATGGAGTACCCATTTTCTGAAAAATTCGTCCTCTACAAATTCATGGACAGTGAAAAAACTGTAATTCTCTGGATTTTGCGCTTGCATATTGTATAAGAGAGGGGGTCGAGAGGAATCTCATCGGTTTTTTTTACTTTTTTTTATTTGGCTAAGGAGGTGCCATAATACAAGAGGGGTCACGACGAAATTTCTGAAGAGATTTAATAAGCATGCGGTCTCTTGCACATCATTTGCAATACGACGAATGAAGTAAAATACCCTTAAGAAAAAATTATGATCTTGTTGGCTTGTAGCGAGAAAGCATTTACGGCCAAGTATAGATGTGCTTTAAAAATGAAAAAGAAATCTTTCTTGCGATCTCTGGTAAAAAATAAGAGCGGTTAAATTCTAGTCGCCTATGATCTTTAATTTTTTTTGGCTAAAACCTGCATAGCTTTTCGCAGCGAGTCAATGGCCTTCGTCATGAGATTATACACGGCATCTACTCCCATTTCCATTACGACAGCAACTTCCTTGTAACTTAGTTCGTTGTAAAATTTAAGAAAGATGACTTCACGCTGCCGCTTGGTCAAAGTACCAACAGCCTTGCGTAGGCTCTCCAATTGCTCGGTTGATGTTTCTTCGAGAATGATTGAATCCTCAAATGATGTGAGAAGCTCAAAGCCTCGAACTTCAGGCTTGAAAAAAAATAACGTTCGTCTTCTATTCTGTTCAATCTTGTTAAGCAATAATCTGCGGAACGACTTATATAAATAAGAATGAACAAGTTCGACATCGGCCACCTGGCTTCGCTTGTCCCACAACCTTCCGAATAATTCCTGCAAACAATCCATAACGAGTTCACGGTCGTAACAAGTGTGCATCCCGTAATTGAAAAGTCGTTGGACGTATTTCTTATATAATATAGAGAAGGCTAAATCGTTGCCTGCTTTGAATCGTTGCCACAATGTTGAATCATCCAGTTCAGCAGACTTGCTGGACGAAATAGCAACACCTCGATCGAGATCGAATTTGGCAAACATTGGGTAGATAGCGTTTAAGGCTTTAGGTCGTCGAATTTAGCAAAAACTGCATTTAAAACGATTGAAATGCCATTTTTTTGTTAAATCCGTTGAAATTCCAGCATGTTGTCGAACACACTTCAATCTCAACAAACGCGAGTACAACGATGTATGACAGTAAATTTTATCGAATTAGTTACCAGTAGTAATCAAATATCCTCGCGAGGTGCTCAAAAGGTTACACACAACAAAGCACTCTTGATTGCCAAAAAATACCTCTTTAATAGCAAGCATAAAAAATCTCTCACAGGAGGTGCGTATAAATAATAAAATTCTCGCGGAGAAAAATTGAAATTCCTGTTTGATCCCAAAACCTGCAATGGAAGGCATGTGAGTTTAAGGCAATAAGGTAGAGTTGAGTTTTGTTTTTTTTGTTATGAAGGCAATAAGGCTTGAATGTCATTTCGGTTTTTGAGTGGGTCTTCACGCCGAAATCGGTTATCATCAACACATATCAAATTTCTCACCTTATTACATTAATAACTTAGCAGCACCCATTGGTGAACATTCTTACATTATTTGGGATCTACCTTCTACGCCAAGGACATAAAAAATTTCCTTAGTAAGGAACGCAACAAAGTAATCATCCGGTGAAGACTTGAATATACCAACAACCAAAAAGATAATAATTCGTTGAGCATGGTATCCGATCTAAAATACTTTTTCTCCAGTTCGAATTCGCATGAGCAAGTCTAACATAGTCGCACCGAAGTTTTTGTCCAGTTTTAAAAATCCTGAAGAAGATAAACGATGGCTGAAAAAATGGATCGCCGACATCGAGCGATCAAACCAACGTAATTATGAACGAATTTCAGTTACAACATCTTTGGGCACAACAGAAGTATTTGGGTTGAACGCCTCAGACAACAATGCAGGGACTCTCGTAATATTTCCTGGCGCAAGGACAAGCGTATTATTTTGGGATCTCAATCGCGGTCTCGATAATCTTCAAATGCCCATGAGAATATTTTTGGTTGAGACCAATGGTCTTCCGAATCTTAGCCATGGAGCAAGTCCCGACATCCATTCCAATGACTATGGACACTGGGCAAATGAAGTATTCGAAAATTTAAAAATTAAGAACGCATTTATTGCAGGTGCGTCTTTCGGAGGACTTATCTGCATGAAGCTCGCCATCACCAATCCTGAAAAAGTGAAGGCAAGTTTTCTCCTGAACCCAGGTTGCTTACAACCATTTTCAATGTCTGTCAAAAACCTGTATTACAATATTCTTCCCATTATTCTTCCAACAGCGAAAAACGTAACGCTGTTTCTCAATAACGCGGTGTTTTGCAAACCCACACATGACCTCGCCGAGAAAGACTATCAACTGCTTTTGGATTATGAAATTTTTGCGTTGACACGTTACAATGATAAAACGCAGAAACCCTATTTCATGAACGAAGAATTGCGAAATGTTAATGTTGAAACCCATCTCCTCGTTGGTGACAAGGATCTGTTATTTCCGTTCAATCGTTCAATTCAAAATGCAAAAAAGCTGATCCGTGAATTACTCACCGTGAAAGTTTTCGAAAATGTCGGTCACGGCATTGAGACGTTCTCTCCTGCAATTGCTCACATCGGAAAATTGATCCAGGAAAAAATTGAGGTTTAAGTTTTTGCGTACCGCTATCGAACTGTAATTCCGAAGCCCGCCGTGAACAAACTTCGCTTACTAAGCAACGTGTAATCGCTGTTGAGTGTAATTGGGCCTAAACGCAATCGTACACCTGCCGTTGACCTAAAACTGTTTTTCGAATAAGTGTCTGAAAATGGATTCGTTAATGTTACCGGGTTGATTAACGGCTCAGAACCGGTAGATGTTACGTTGTAAGTTCCGTTGATATCGTAATCTGATTTAACAAAATTATAACCCAAGCCCGCAAAGAGTGTAAGTACTTTAAATTCCTTACCAATCAAAACTTGTGTTGTTACACCGCTAGTGCTTGCCGTCCCTTGCTGGCCACTCCCTGAATATACTCCCGATAAATCAGTTGTCACTTTCATTTTCGAGTAGCCGGCAAACAAAGAAAGTGAAAGACTCTTCTCTATGAAGAATGGAAGAAATCTTTTGAAGTCATGCATCAAGGCAAATCCCCAGTTTCCAAACTCAACGCCAAACATCGTGACCTTTGGCGAATAACGAATCCTCAAATCAGTATCCTTGAAAACGCCAAGTCCAGCTTGCAACGTTGGAACAGCCAGTGATCCGATCGGCAAATCTTTTGTAAGATTAGCGCCATCTGCTCCTTGAAAAATCAAGCCTGAATTTGCACCATCAGTATATCTGAAGGTTGGTCTCACGTCTGAACCATAGGCAGTTGGAATCGGGTTGACTCCCGTTGAACTCAAACCGGTCAACGGGGGAACCGTAAATGTTTTCACGTCACTGTTAATTGACACGGTTGTAACGGTGGCATTGAGATCAAAGCCCCAACGTTTGTGAAGTACAGGAGTGGTAAACCATCCATTGCAAAGGACATTTCCAAAATCCTCTTGCAGAGGTTTAATATATCCTCCAATTAATTTTTGAACATTTTCACTCCCTCCATTGGGAACTGCGGCAGCGGGGAAAAATTTCATGACTGCATTTTGTGAAAAAGTGTGCAGCGAAATCATTGAAAGTACGATGCAACATAACGATTTCATACAAGTAGGTTTTAGATAAGTGAATACAAATAGCGGGACTGAAGTAAACAAATATACCAACATTGAACCCATTACCCTAGGTGTCTCGGGACTAATGTTCATCGCCAGATCAACACGTACTCCAATTTGCAGGGTGATTTATAGTTATTTTTGCAATTGATTAATCTGGCGTCTCGCATGAAAAGCATTCAAATTTCTACCTCCACATTAAGGTTTCTTAAAACACTTTCACAAAACAACAATCGGGAATGGTTCGCTGATCACAAACAAGATTATGAATTGGCGAAGTTAAATACAGAGGCATTTATAGACGCGCTCATTGCCAAGATGAACGTTCATGATCAACTGGAAACTTCGTCGGCAAAGCAAAGTCTTTACAGAATATACAATGATGTGCGTTTCTCTGCAGACAAAACTCCCTATAATGCCCGTTTTGCTGGCTACTTGAAAAGAGTGAAACCACATTTGCGCGGAGGGTATTATTACTGGATCAGGCCCGGCAATTCACGACTCGGCTGCGGATTTGTTTACCCGCATAGCGATGACTTGAAAAGAATTCGGCAAGATATTGAAATGAATTTCGCCGACTGGAAAAAGCTCCTGCGGAGCAAAAGTATTGTCAGTAATTTTGGTTCGATTCAAGGCGAAAAAGTAAAAACCGCTCCGCGTGGATTTTCATCAGACAATCCCGCGATAGAACTTTTACGACTGAAACAATTCTGGTTCGAGCGAAAATTTTCCGACCGCGAAGTACTCGCCCCGGATTTTTTGGACAACATGAACAAGACATTCAAAGCGATCCGACCGTTCTTTAATTATATGAGTGACATGCTAACAACCGACGCCAACGGTCGATCAATTTTATGAAACAAAAAAGGGAGACGTTAAATCTCCCTTTTATAATTAATAATTAATCTGAAATCAATCAAGAAAAATATTTCGTTACTCCAGGTGTTGCAACAGGATAAAATCCATTTGCATCAGGTAAGACAGGCGGAGTTGCATCAAACGCATACTTAGCAGGCTGAATACTAATTCCGGAATTCAAAGTTTTCTCCCATTCGATAACCTGACCTGAATAGGTTGCCATCCTTCCAACGATTGCCGTCAATGTCGACTTTGCACCATTGTAGGCATCTGTAAATTTGAATTCCCCTTTCGCGATTGCTTCGAACAATTCGTCATGTTCAGTTTGATACGGATTGTTCTCCCCTTTCTTATCGTATTTATATAACGTTTTGTCTTTGCTGGAAATTTCCGCAGCAGCGCATTTCACAACGCCCTTTGTTCCCACCACCATCTAATCAACTTTCGCATATTTTCCTTTGATGTGGCGACACTGACTATTCAATATTGTTCCATCTGCATATTGAAACTCAACATAATGATGGTCATAAATTTCACCAAATTCCTTGCCTGTGCGAACCTGACGTCCTCCCATTCCCTGAGCTTTCACCGGATATCCACCCTTGAACCAGTTCATCACATCAATGTTGTGGATGTGTTGTTCGTTAATATGATCTCCACATAACCAATTAAAGTAATACCAGTTTCTCATTTGGTATTCCATTTCAGTTTGGCTTGGTTGACGCATCTTCACCCAAACACCATCGTTATTCCACCATACTTGTCCGGAAGTGATTTCACCAATCATTCCATCCTGCACGCGCTTGTACAATTCGCGATATGAATTCTGGTAGTGACGCTGAAGGCCAACAACTACGTTCAATTTCTTTTTCTTCGCTTCATCAGCCAACTCTAATACTTTTTTTACTCCAGCAGGATCAGTGGCCACAGGCTTCTCCATAAATACGTGCTTGCCTTGTTTGATTGCCTCTTCAAAATGAATTGGTCTGAAGCCGGGAGGCGTTGTGAGAATTACTACGTCTGCCAACGGAATGGCTTTCTTGTACGCATCAAAGCCGACAAATTTCGTGTCTTCCGTAACGGTCACTTTCGCTTTGACATTGCCGTCTTCGTTATTTTCATCCGTCAACGTTTTAAAGCAATCATCGAGTCGATCACGAAACGCATCCGCCATCGCCACAAGTTTCACATTTTGTTTGGTAAGAAGTGCCTGCATCGCTGCGCCTGTTCCGCGTCCTCCACATCCGATCAGCGCCACTTTAATGGTGTCTTCAACAGATGAGTTGTAACCTGCGTTCGAAAGGAATGGCATGGATACCAAACCTCCGGCAAGAAGAGAAGACTGCTTCACAAAATCTCTTCGTGAGGAATCAAATTTGTCGTTAGAATTCATAAGGGTGTAAATTTTAATTCTGAGTATTGAATGGTCAATAAATATAATTCATTTTAGTCCGTCAGCAATCTTCACCTGGTCCGTTTTGCAATCATTTCAAATACATAGCGAAGAATTTTTCAATTTCTTCTTTGGATGGCACCACAGCAGGTCGAACAACACGAAAACCAACGAACATCCCATCTGTAAGCCACCATTTACTTTTCGGAATTTGTGGATCACGTTTGTTCCAACTCGCATCCGATGCAATTCTATTCGTGCATCTCAACTCTTTAGACTCGTCCATATATGATCCGCCCCTAACCACCTTCGGATATTTTGACGCTGGCGGCACCAACGGATCCTTAGCACCGTCTTGCAATTTTTCATAAGTCGCAGCATCATATTGATCGAGCGTCCACTCACTTACATTGCCAAACATATCGTAGATGCCCCAGGCATTAGGTTTCAGTTCTTTCGCTTTGTGAAACTTCTCCTGACTATTTTCTTTGGAATAACCCACGGTGGCAACAGGTACTGTTGTCGATTCACCAGCCCGGCACGCATATTCCCACTCGGCCTCCGTTGGCAATCGATAAAAAACTCCAGTGCTCTCATATAACCATTTGCAATACATGATTGCTGCCTGATGACTCATGCTATTGGTGGGATTGTTGGCATCTCTGCCCATGCCCCAAGTCAGATCTATGTATTGCGCTGTCGGCCGCGAAACTGCATCAACAGCTATGGCTTT
>CBQWHS010000163.1:0-7792 GCA_967728665.1 uncultured Chryseosolibacter sp.
GGTCGGTTTTGGTCATCAGTCCTGACAAGTCCGGAATGATGAAGCGCGATTACTTCACAGGTTCCCAACGCGACAACCATCGATCCTGATGAGCCCGGCAAGGTGTCGGATTCATAGACAAGCCTTGTCCCTGTTTCAGAAAAGAAGGCCGTGTCTTTGAGGACTATCTTTTTCGGAGCGCCCGATGGATGTTGAATAATTACACACGATTCGCCTTTTACAATTTTCCCAGGATTTCCATCAAGCGTCACAGGTGAGTAAGCGGAAAGAGCTTCACCATGAGTACCCGTTGTGTTCACAGCGATGATAGAGAAATCAAGCCCGGAATTTTTCAAATCTGCTTGTTCGTTGACGGATGATGTAAAGAAGAATTTCTGGCTATCGAGTTTGAAAATCGCAGAGCGCTTCATTACTTCATTGACATCGAGTTCATAATCAAATTCAGCAAACATGTCACTGGCATCGGCAGCATTTTCAATAACATGATGATTGGTCAAGACAAGGCCTTCAGCGATCATGAAACCAGTTCCGATGGCATCACCTTTTTTTAGAATGCGGCAGACCGAACGCGCCATAACAGAAAGTTTGTCCAGAACATATTTATCTTGAAAATTGGCGATGCCGTTGATACGTTCCAGCGCGAGGAACTCCGTGGTCTTCTCTCGCGCAACGCGCAGCTTTAAACGATTGGTATTGTCTTCAAGGCTCGTAATCAGTGCTGCACCAGATCGCACGAGCTCCAATCTTCTTTCGGCATCTTCAAAAGTGTCTTCGAGTTTGCCGTAGCGTTTAGCTACGCTCTTTACGACTTCCCATTGTGTAATCATATCAGACGATAAAATAGAGTTAGTAAGAAAAAACCAGTTCCGGCAAACAGAACCCGCACACAATGCGATCCGTTTTCCAATATGAATGTATACTATGAACAGTATGTTAAGATTCCAGGTGGGCTTTCCGGTAATGCCGGATTATTCTGTGAATTGTCGTCCTTCACGACAAGCATTCTTTAGGTAGGGCAAGGAATCCTTTTCGAATATAGAAAAAGATGGCTGTTGGTTAAACTTTTATTTATTATTTGTTCGGCTCGATGAAATAGATCGTTATTGGTTAGACGTTGATCTGTTATTAGTTCGGCTCGATCAATGAGAGTAGGATCACGATTGCCATCGTGATGGCTTCAATTTCATTCGTTCTCAAATCGAGCGCGTATCAACCAGTAACCATTAACGAATAACATTTGCAGCAGACGCTAATCGTTATCAGTTGATCGGTTATACATCGACTCGATTGATAATGGTAGGTTGCAGAATGATTCAGTGATAGCCATATGTTTATTAATCCGCTCTAAAATCGAGCGCAACGTATCAACCAATAACCATTAACGAATAACGTTTATGTTTATTTACCATCTCCCAATTTCTTCCCAACAATCTTCTGGCCTCCCTGAAATAAGGTCACACTCTCTGTCAGACCTTCAGTGTTTTGGTTAAAAGTCAGTTGCGCTTCATGTTGATATACTTCACCATTCGCGTCTGTCACGTAACTCCTTCCCAAATGATCCGGATGGTAAAAATATCTGAGTGCCTCTGCTGTGTTGTCGCTGTTCCACTGATCTGTGGTCAGAAAAATCAAAGTCTAGTGTAGTTATGCTCTCCAAGATCCGTAGTTTCAACGTAGCGATGAGTCTTAAACGTGGTAGATGTTTTGGATAATATTTTGAATCGCCAGTAGCTGAGGCTTGATGAAAATTTAAACTCGTTTTCCTGATACGTGTAAGAGGCTTGTTCATTCACATTTTTTTCCCACGCATGACAAGCTAATCGAGATAATAAGAACAAAAATTGCTGGCGTCAATTATTAATCATAATTTTTATAACCATTCAACCCCTGTGTCGGTGTAGGAAACCTTATCACATTCTCACATAGATACTTCTTTCGCGGCAACCATTGGAAGGTATACTAACTTCACTGAGCGTGAGTGTATTGCCGGAAAGTGTAAATTCATACTCCGTATATGATGTTGAGCTAACATCCATACTGGAAAATTTTATCTTATTTCCGGTTATTGAATAGCGTCCTTGTGAAGAAGAAGACGTAGCGACAAGTAAGGTAGTATAGTATCCATCATAAAATGTACGCTCATCACAAGTAGCATAGTTACCATTTGTTCCACAATCCAATGACCTATTGCTTTTGGTGTCGGTGCAGCCGAAAATTTCTATTGTTTGCTCATGCCATTTGCCCGAAAGTAACGGCGTGTTTTTGTCGTCGTCTTTGCAGGAGGAAATGAGGAGAATAAGGATTATTGCAAACGAAAAATTAATGGACTTCATATTTATGCTTTAAATATTAGGATTCCAATTGCTATATTCTACGTGTTGTTTTTTGCTCGCACAATTCAACCAGTTTGATTCAGGTTTCACTTAAGGTATTTCACAATTTCACTTTCCTTGAAGTTATTGATTGTTTTCTTTTCAATGTGTCCGGCAAATTTACACCGTAGCATATCGAAACTTTTCCTTCTCTATCCTTAAGCGACTAATAAGTCTCAATCGACTTCCGTCCAGCATCGTAAAAACTCGTTCTGTTGATAATGAGAAAGATTTAATGAATGCAAAGCTTTGTCCTGTTTTCTCTATCTGCTTAACCGTTCTCACCCTCTCCATCTTTTCTACAACAACTGATTATCAATTCATTAACAAGCCATCAGCTTTTCTGTATCACTACCTCATCAACCGCTATCCAATCAGGATTCCATTGTTTTTTAAATAAGGATATAAGCTCTTTTTGATGTTTCTCCTCCTTGTAAAAGGAGTGTTGAATGCCTTCATAAGGTAACTCTAACACACAGTTATTTGTAAAATACTTAGATTCCGAGCTACCAAGGGAAAAACTAATAGCCGCAGCCTGTCCATCGTCAGGATGCCCGTTCCATAACCCACAGCTATAAGATATTTTCGGGTAATCGTTATCCTTTGCTCGTTTTGTAAAGAGGCGTTTTATTGATTCGTAATCAAACTTAATTTGATTTGTCATTGCTTCTCCCTTAGAGAATCCCTTTTCATACCAAACACTAAATAGTTCAGAATTATGTTCTTTTAGGCACAGTAAAAATGACAATGTCTGCTCTGTACACTGCAAGAGAGTTTGTTTTCGCGAATACCAATGCGCACCAATTGTTCGAAATTTCATTTACTTTAGTCTATTGGAGTATACTTTAAAATTATTCCTTTGATCCCTCTACTATCAAACAATTTTTGTACGGCATCTCTTACACCCTTGTTTTGAAAGTTCCATTCGATAGCATTTCCTCCCGCTGCATTCAGTTGATTCCTAGCTTGGGTAACTAAACTTTCTGATCCTTTAAACCAACTATGAAAACTTCCCGTAGCTTTATTTAGGAAGTTCTCGTACCCAGATTTTGCATCAACTAAAACACCATTTTTTAGCCCATCAAATTTAACACCATTTAAAAGAAAGCTCTTATTAGCTGACTGCCCTGTAATTGCTTCTTGATAGGTGGCGGCGGCTTTGCTCATTGACTCATTAGTAGTAACCCATTTTCCATTTAGAACTTTGGAGGCTCCGTTGAGCAACTTCCCTAAATAATGGCCACCTACACCTGCAGCAGTCCCAACTACTGCATCTGTTATTACACTTTTAGCTGTAATTTTCTCTCCATTAATTGTTTTATTTAATGCCCCCCCAACAACGTTAGCTCCAGCTGAGACCGTCGTTGTTACAAGCAAGCTTGCTCCTCCAGTGAATCCAGCAGCACCACCAGTTATACCTCCCTGCAATGCACTACCTCCTACTTTTCTCCAATTTATATCTTCCCCTCTATATAATTGGGCTCCTAATTCTATCCCTCCACCAATCAAAGCACCAATTCCAGCACCTATTGCTGCAGTCAAACAGTTCGGACATTTGCCATCAGGATCATTATATCTAACTGGGTTATTCCAAGCATAAGCATATGGAGATTTGCCTTCCTGCTCAGGTTCCTCTGATGAAGGATCAACTGATTCCCAAACTGAAGTTCTTCCATCATAATACCGTGCGCCATAGTAATACAACCCCGTCTCTTCATCCAATTCCTTTCCATTGAACAGATATGGCGTCTTATCTGTGTTGGAATGCTCATCAATGAATGTTTCACCGAAGGCCATGTACTCTAAATGTTGGAATACTTCACCGCTGGCATCGGTCACATAGCTCGTACTTCCCAAGTGATCAGGATGAAAGAAATATCGAAAGGCTTCCGCGGTGTTGGTAGCCGTTCCGTTGAATTGTCCGGGAGGAATTTTTCCGCTCTTGCCAGCCGTCAAAATTTGCCCATCGGATCCCAGGAACTTCAAGTTTTTAACAATACCGTCAAACACTTTTGAAGATTTACCCACATAATCTACTTTTCCGTTGCCTGCTTTCAAAGGCCCTTGACCATTGTTGTCCCACCCGCCGCCGAGCTTACTTACTATTCGCTGCCCTTCGATGTAATAATGCTTAGTGTAACCGCCGCTCTTGAGAACTAAATATGGGTTAACATACACCGTGTAATTACCCATCTGTCCGGAACCTGATTTCCATTCTCCGTTCACAAAAATGCGCTGGCCGGTGCTTTGGCCTTTCAACACTCTCTCGCCTGATGCATCGTAGACGTAATGGAATAATGCGCCATTGTCGTAGACAGCTCTGATCCGGTTTTCCTCATCCCACATGATCTTTCTTTTCTGTCCCGTTACATCCGATGTCCAGCCGGTCTGGTTTCCATTTGCATCGTAAGAGTAGGTTTGTTCTCCGATGTGGATCGGTGCGTGTGGCTGCGTTTGGCCATAAGTATAGTTCAAATTATAAGTCGTCTTTTTCTCCTCCTGGTCTTTGCGTTTATGAACCTGTGTTTTGTTAATGATCCCTCCTACGGTGTTGTAGTTCATCGAAAGCGTGTAGGTGTGTTGATCATTAGCTCCCTTATAAGATCCTTGAGCAGACGTTAACCGATAGAGATCATCATAATTGTAACTGTAATCGCTTGACCCTCCCATCAAATTGGCTGATGGCACGGGCGTGTTATTTTTTAGGCTTAAAATATTATTCACTTTATCATAACCGTAGTCATTGTCCATGAACACGCGTTTTGCCGAAGTCTGCGCAGTCATGTGCTTTAATCTTCTGCGATCCGGCTCATATTGGTAGCTGGTTTTAGTCCCGTTTCCATAGGCCAGGAATACACGCTGCTCAAACTTGTCGTAGCCTAATTGTTTGACATACGAAAACGTGGTGCTTTTCTTTTTGCCATCCATGCTTCTTAAAAGCCCGCCCTGGTTGTAAGTATAAGTCACTTTTTCACCGTCGGCGTAGGTCATGGACGTCAACCGGTTCCAGGTGTCGTATGTCCACTCCGTTGTATAGGTCTGTTCATCAAACTTCGGGATCACGACGGTGCGAACATTTTTGATCACCTCTCCTAGTGGACCATAGAAAAATTCCTGTGCGCCTGTAGCGTCTTCCTGCAGAACAATTCTTCCGGCGCGATTATCTGTCGCGCCAGCTTCACCGTAGGTATACTTCACATTGTTTTCAGGATTTTCAGGATACGTGATTTCCGTTAAGCGTTCGAAGTCGTAAGTATAAACAATCGCCTTACCGTCTTTTTGAAGGTTTGCGGTCACCAACTGCTGAAGGTTCCCGGCAAGATCGTATGCGTAAGTTGTCACGCCGGCATCCGGATGATTTCGTGACGTTCTTCTTCCTAGATTATCATACACCGAGACAGTCGTGTTACCCATATCATCAGTGGCTTCAATCTGCTCGCTCATCGCATTGTATTTGAAGCTGGTCCAAATGGGTTTATCACTCGTATAATTTTTAACAGAAGTCACCCGGCCTTTGATATCCGTGAACTGCTCGGTTTGCTTTCCGTTCGCATCAGTTGTTTTGGTGCTGAACTGTTTCTTTCCAAACTTATCTTGTTCAAAACCATAAGCTGTTGTGGTTACCGCATTATCCGGCAACGTTACAGTCATAGTGCGATTCATGACATCGTAAGTGGTCATGGTCGGTTTCTCCTTGTCGGGGTCTTTGATAAATTCAAGTGGACTTGAGGCAACACCGGTTACAGGATAGTAAGCTTTCACGGTTCTTCCGAAGGCATCAAAATAAACTCTACCACTCACCGCCATCATCTCAATATCAGCTTTCGCTTCTCCATCGAAAATGGCGACGTCTTTTTTGGTTTGCAGTACTCTTCCCAATCCATCAACAAAGATGGTTGTCTTCAATGTATTCTTCGGATCGGAAGGATCGAAATGCTCAGTCAACGCCGAGGGTATTGTAGCATTTGGGAAATAGGTGAACTTGATGGTTTTGTTTGCCCCTCCCTTTTCATATGGGCCGGTGATGGCAGCCACACGTCCCTTCTCATCTAACTCATACTTTATTTCGTTGTCATTAAGATCTTTGCTGGAAAGCACCTGGCCAAATCCAAAATCGTACGTGGCTTCCGAGCCGTACCCATAGCTGTTACTTACTTTGATGGGGAATACATGCACGGTATTATCATAAATGTATTCAATGTTCAGCCTTTGACCTTTCGAATTTTTTGGCCTTGTGATCTTCTTTAAATTTCCATACTCGTCATATTCGAAGTCATGGGCAGAGAATTCTGAATCATTCAGATATTGTTTGATCTGCTTGATATCTCCGTTTGCAGGGTCGATAACGGACTCGCGTTTTCTATACGTTTTTCCGGATCCCGTTACGACAATTCTTTCCGGTGAATTGATAAGGTAAAGATTTTGGAGATCGTGATAACTTATTGTTGCCGACAGATCATCTTCGCTTCCTTCATCGCCGAAATCAGTATAATCAGTAACTTCGCCATTAAGATTATACTTATAAGTCATGCTGGTGCTCTTGGGATCAGTTTGTCCTTCGTATAATTTTTGACGCGTTTCAATCAGAGCAGGGAAAACTTTTCCTGGATCGTTATCTTTTGTAATTGTAGAAAGGTTGTTGCCGGAAAGGACATCTTTTAGCACATAAATGTTTTCTTTTTCAACATACTTATTTCCGCTGCCATCAGTCATCACTTCGGTCAGCAATAATCCTTTCTTATAATAATTTTCAGTGCTAAATGTTTCGGTGACTGTGGTATAAACTGGTTTCGCATCTTTCTCAGTGTCGTGTGTATTTGTGATCACTTTGCTGTAACCGTAGAACTCCCTTTCGTAGCGGTCGAACAATCCGCCTTCATATACAAAAGTTGTAAGCGAGCTGTCTACACCATCGCCTGCGTAGCCATCAAACAATTTCACTTTTTCCAAAACCCATGCATTGTGAGGCGTTGGATAGGTATTGCCCATACGCTTGTAACTCATCGCGAACGTTGCTCCCAATGGCCGGGATACTTTCTTCAGCATGTTAGTCCGTCCAATCTTCGAACGATATACTTTCAAATCGCCATCATCATCGCTGGAGGTCACATAATCCGGGTAGCCATCGCCATCCATATCAGACATTCGATACAAGTCACGACTTACACTATTGCCTTTGTTTACACTTGGGTTAATACATAGCTTGATCAGCCATATCGGGAAGCAACCTGTGAACGCAATGTTCGCTGATTGACTTGCCGTGCTGCTCTTGTTGACTTCCAAAACGTTGTTCCATGTATAGGTAGTTGAAGTGAATCCGCTTCCCGTATTCAGCTTTACCTTTATCCCATTGTCTTTGTAAACCTCATCGATCAATCCATCACCATTCACGTCTTCCAATGATTTGAGAATTAAATTTT
>CBQWHS010000164.1:0-7730 GCA_967728665.1 uncultured Chryseosolibacter sp.
TTGCTCCGACTCTCTCTTGCATCGTGCACAGCGATTACACTTCGAATGTATGCTAACCGAAAAGAAATGGACGTTGAAAAAATCGAAGTGAAAGTCTCGAGTGAATCTGTAGATTCGAAAACGATTTTTCACCGCCACGTGATCATAACTGGAAATATCAATGAAAACCAACGCCAAAGAATGTTGCAGATCGCGAATGCCTGCCCCATCCACAAAACGTTAACAAATCCAAATGAAGTTTTAACCAAGCTATCATGAACGACATCACTAAAAAATATACCAATGGTGAAGTTACTGTGGTATGGAAGCCAGCAGAATGTATCCACTCAAGAATTTGTTTTTCACAATTGGGTGAAGTATTCGATCCACGAAAACGTCCATGGATAACAATCGAAGGATCATCGACCGAAAAAATTATTGATCAAGTTAAGAAATGTCCCTCCGGAGCATTGAGCTATTATATGAATCGCGACAGTGAAGAAAAAGTTGATGTGAGCGCGGAGACTATTGTTGAAACCGTTCCAAACGGACCACTTATGGTTTATGGTAATGTCGTTGTAAAAGATTCTCACGGAACACTTACAAAGAAAAATAATGCTACAGCATTTTGTCGTTGTGGCGGGTCAGCAAACAAACCGTATTGTGATGGATCACATCGTAAAAATGGTTTTGCTGGATAAACACAAACATTTATTCGCACTGTCTTCTTGAGCGCGGAGGCAATGCTGCGCCACAAAAATTAGACGCTATGTTTTTTAGCATCGAAATAGATGTATTCGTTGCGAAAGAGTCGATTAAATACATCACTATAACTACGCAAGCGTAAGGGTAAATGACACCTCTGTTCCTTTTCCCAGCTTGCTTTTGAATTCGAAGTCGCCCCCATTTCGTTCTATGAATTCCTTGCACAACAATAACCCAAGGCCCGTGCCTTTCTCTTGTTGCGTTCCCTCCTTTGTGAAATGGTCTGTGGATGCTAAAATTATTTCTATTTCTTCAGAGGTTGTTCCTATGCCTGTGTCAATTACCCGAATGTGACAAGTGGAGTCGCCACGGCTTGCATGAACGATAATGGTGTCACCGATCTTAGAAAATTTAATTGCATTGTGAATCAGGTTTCGAAGCACGAGGTGAATTTGATCTGAGTCCACTAAAACATCAATTGAGGCATCAATGCTTTTCGACAAAATAATTCGCTTTCGTTCCGCTGCTTCATTCATCACGTCACACGCTTCGTTGATAATCGATTCAACCGCAACTCGTTTTTTTTCTGTTTTTATCCCGTCCATTTGACTTAACGCCCAGTTCAACAAATTCTCAAGCGTCCGCTGCGTTACATTGAGATTTTTTCGCAGTCGATTCGAGAGTTCAACCATCTCGCTTTCGGATAATTTCTTTCGTGTAAACAATTCCAAAACGCCTTGCAAGTTGCCTATTGGCCCACGCAGGTCATGGCTGATCACTGAGAATAATTTCGACTGCAGTCGATTCATCCGTTGCAGCGCTTCTGCCTGTGCTTGCAACTCCTGCTTTTGAAGTTCAATCGCAAGGTTTTGGTTTGTCAGTATTTTGTTCGCTTTCATCTGGACCATTCTCAAGCGAACAACAAAAAACAAAATCAACACCAAAAGCAAAATGCCTGTTGTGAGTGCAACCAGGAAAAGCCGTTGAGTTTTAGCTTCTTGGTGATGAAGCTCATCTTCTCTTTCCAGAAGTTTGATTGTATTCTCTTTTTCTCCCAGCTCATACAACGCCTCCATCTCTTGAATCTGCCCGTTCCTCTCTACCCTGAATAAACTATCTTTCAATGCGCCAGCTTTTTGAAAATGAAATGCTGCCTTCTCCGGCTCGTGCTGTTCAATGAATACAGAAGCCAACAATTCATTCGCTTTGGAAAGCATGGAAAGATTTCCAATGCGCGCGTTGATCGCGATAGACTGGTCCAATAAGTTTCGGGCATCTTCTAAATTTTTCAGCGCCAGCTCATTTTGCGCGACGACATAATATCCAACAGCTAATGCACGCATGTTGCCAACAATTTTGTCCAATTCTATTCCAAGATTAGCAAAGTGCTTGCTGCGTTTGTAATCTTTCTCTCTGAAGAAGATCACTGATTTTCGTCCATATAAAATGCTCACGTCGAGTGAATCTCCCAATTTCCTAAACAGCCCAATTCCTCTTTCAGCATAAACAAGGGCTGAGTCCAATTGATTTTTCTGCATTAGCACGAATGACTTTTCACGTAGACATTGTGCGAGTAACGTGTCGTTTGATTGTTGTCCACTGATATGAATGCCTTTGGATATTAATTCGTTTGCCGATTCCATATTGCCAAGATCGGCCAACGTTCTTGCGACTGACAGCAAGCTCAACACCCATTCATTTTTGTATTGTGAATCTTCGAAATGCCGAAGTGCTTTAAATCCGTACTCCGTGCTCAACCGATAATTTGCCTTTACCCAGTATGCCTTGGAAAGCACATAAAATGCATAGCCTTGGTAATACTTATCATTCGCTGAAATTGCTTCCTCGAGAAGTTTTTCACCTAGTGAAATTGAGCTATCCGGCGATGATAAATACAGGGCTGCCCCGAGTTCCGCCTTTTGTTTGAGTGAACTATTAGATCCGTGTTGTCCAGCCAGGAAAAAAGGCGCAAACATGATCGCAAGAAATAATATCGCAATTTCCCTTGTGGATAGGCCGGTCATAGACAAACTAAGGTCGGTAAAATCCAGCTAGCTTTCGCTACTTGTAAGTTTTTCAAATCAATTCAATAAATTCAAAACTCCATTCTTGTCTCGCAAGTTGGCAATGTTTTTATAGGTCTATACCACGTCAGACGTGTAAAGCCTTATTCATCCATAAAAAGCAAATAAAATGGTCACAAAAAGTCGTCAAGATGAGGTTATCGAACTTGTCACTAAATTGTTCGTGTACACCGATTCCCGGGATTGGGATCGGTTGATTAAAGATGTATTCTCAAAAGAGGTTTTCTTTGATATGTCATCCATGGGTGCAGGACCTGGAAAAGAATTGACGTCCCGCGAAATTTGCGCGATGTGGAATTCCGGCTTCCAGGGAATTGACCATGTACATCATCAAGCAGGAAATTACATTATCGAATTCGAAGATGAAAACACAAAGGCGAGTATCCGCTGCTACGCCATCGCTATACATTATAAAGACAGTGCAACGCAGGGTAAGACGCGGGAGTTTGTCGGAAGCTATCACCTCCGCGCAAGCTTGACTGATATCGGCTGGAGGCTGGATTCATTTATATATAATTTGAAATTTAATAATGGTAATTTTGACCTCAAATAAGAAAAATAAATGCCAGTAGACCGACCCAATGAACTTCGCTTGGCAGTGCTGATCGATGCTGACAATGTTCCTTACGCCAACGTAAAAGCGATGATGGAAGAGATTGCTAAGTACGGAACACCAACGTTCAAACGCATTTATGGTGACTGGACAAAACCGACAACTTCAGGTTGGAAAACTGTTTTGCTTGAGAATGCAATTACACCGATTCAACAGTACAGCTATACTTCTGGAAAAAATGCAACAGACTCTGCCATGATTATCGATGCCATGGACATTCTCTACTCCGGTCGCGTTGAAGGTTTTTGCATTGTATCCAGCGACAGTGACTTCACGCGTTTGGCAACACGTCTTCGCGAAGCCGGAATGAAAGTGATCGGTATAGGCGAGAAGAAAACACCGAACCCATTTATTACGGCATGCGATAAATTTATTTACATAGAAATTCTTGCGACTGACGACAACGTCCCTGAACAAAAAGTTAAACGCCAATCAAAGGAATCATCTGGTCCGGATAGCCGTGTGATTAAATTAATTAAGACCAGCATCAATGATGTAGCTGACGAAAGTGGTTGGGGATTTTTGGGAGAAGTCGGAACGCTGATCATGAAGAAACAACCAAACTTTGATCCCAGAAATTACGGTCATAAAAAACTACTCAATCTCATGAAGGTAATCGATGGCATTGAAGTAGATGAACGCCAAAGCGAGAATGGCAGAACGAGACATGTGTATGTGAAAGTGAAATAGTTACCCGCGAAGTCAGTCAATGAAAACAAAGGTTCGCGAAGATTTTTAACGCACAATCTGATGACTGTCTTATATCACGAACTACGAAATCAAAAATACAATCAGACTCTTGGCTCCGTGAGCTCCCAGCACTAGAGATTGCTCGATGTCGGCAGTTTTAGACGGGCCCGCAATGAACGTTCCCAAATTGTAATTTGAATTTCCGATGCGATCATAGGCATCGTGAAGGGTCGGCAGGATTTCGGATTTCCTGATAACAATCGCTAAGTGTTCTGTAATATAAGGAAGGGCGCGATCGCCCATGTTCGGATCGGTGATCCAGATAGCACCATTTTCAGCGACTGCGAATTCACCTTGCATGATGGCGAGATGGATTCCATCAAGTTCATGTGGGACAGTCGCATGAACTTTTGCAATTTTTTCGAACAGTGCTTCAACTGTTGTTACTATATTTTTCTCAGCAAAATTATTGGCAATAAAAGTAAGAATGTCTGTATGGTAATTTAGTTCGACAACGACACCTCCTATTCCCGTTAATACCGAAACAAATTTCTCTTGCAGATTGAGAGATGATGGCACACGTGGAATTTCAGGAAGGGGTTTGAGGGCAGGTTGATTCGCCTTTACTCTTTCCAATATTTTTTCCCGACTATCCATGCTTTCTATTTTTGGAATACCATTCACGAAACGATTCCTTGGGAGGTTCAGGCATGTTGCGTTGTTTGAACCATGGATTAAATCGGTTGTTCACAACGAAGGAAAAATTTCTCATCACCCACCGACCAAAATTTCCTGCCTGTGTGAAAATACCTGGACTTGATAGCACTGCGTTCATCATTTTTATGGAAGCCGTTTTTGTGCCGCTCACATTACCATTTTTGACAATCACTTGTCGCCATTTATAAAGTTGATCGTGGATATCAATCTTGACAGGGCAAACATTACTACATGAACCACACAGCGTTGATGCAAAGGGCAAATCGCCATATTTACTCATGTCCAATCCTGGTGCGAGAATCGAACCGATTGGGCCAGCTACTGCGGTATGATAGCTATGGCCTCCGCTTCTTCTATACACAGGACATGTATTAAAGCATGCAGCGCATCGAATACATTTTAATGCATTTCTGAAATCGTCACTGGCCAGACGTTTACTTCTCCCATTGTCAACAAGAACAATGTGCATTTCTTGTCCAGGGCGAGGTTTTTTGAAATGAGTTGAATATGTTGTGATCGGTTGACCTGTTGCACTTCTTGCTAATAGTCTGAGAAATACACCCAGATGTTTTCGTTGTGGAATAATTTTTTCAATTCCCATACACGCGATGTGCACATCCGCCAATTGCACGCCCAGGTCAGCGTTGCCCTCATTCGTACAAACAATTATTTCACCGGTTTCCGCGACAGCGAAATTTACGCCTGTGATAGCAACTTTCGATGTTAGAAATTTTTCTCTAAGATGTTCACGCGCTGCAGCGGTAAGAAATATAGGGTCCGCGTTTCCTTTTGGTGTTCCCAGGTGAATATGAAATAATTCTCCGATCTCCTGTTTCTTCCAATGGATGCAAGGCAAAACAATATGACTTGGCGGCTCGCCTGCAAGTTGCACTATACGCTCACCTAAATCTGTATCGACAACATCAACTCCTTTTCCAAGCAGAAATTCGTTGAGGTGACATTCCTCTGTGAGCATAGATTTGCTCTTAACTATTTTATCAACGCCAGTTTTCTCAATGATCGAATGAACGATTCGATTGTGGTCCTCAGGAGTTTCAGCCCAATGCACATGAATTCCGTTCGCGACAGCGTTCTTCTCAAATTCAGTTAGATATCCGTAAAGATTGCTGAGCACATTATTTTTTATCTGCGATGCGGTTTCACGAAGCTGCTCCCACTCCGGAATTTGCTTCGCAGCTTTGTCACGCTTCTCCCGAATAAACCACAAAGTTTTGTCATGCCAATCGACACGCGCCTCATCTTTATTGAAGCGTTCAGCAAGAGTTGCATGATCCTGTATCGTTTCTTCTTTCTTCAATTTGAATTCAGAATTTCTGCGATGTGAATAATTTTCGTTTTGGAATTCTGTCTTTTTAAAATTCCTTCGAGGTGCATGAGGCACGACATGTCGTTGCCGGTAATGAATTCAGCACCGTGATGCGTATGATCCAGTATTCTGTCTTTTCCCATTTTTACGGAAACGGCTTCCTCTGTGACACAGAATGTTCCACCGAATCCACAACATTCATCTCTACGCTCGAGGGAAATTAATTGAAGCCCGCTGACCATGTTTAAAAGTGTCTCTGTCTTTGAAAATGGTGGCGCCACAAGTTCAGACATTTGCGAAATTTTCAGTCCACGCTGTCCATGACAACTTTGATGCAAGCCAACTTTATAATTGAAGGAGGCGGAAATATTTTCTACTTTAAGAATGTCAGTAAGAAATTCTGTTAGCTCGAATACTCGCGATCGGATAATCTGGGCATCATCTCCATGAAGATGGTCCTTCACATGCAACACACAACTTCCGGAGGGGGAAACAACATAATCATAACCTGTAAAATTTTCGATGAACAAATCGTTGCAGCCTTGCGTCAGGTGTTCGAAGCCTGAGTTTGCCATGGGCTGGCCGCAGCACGTTTGATTTCTGGGGAAGGATACATCCACACCAAATTTTTCCAAAAGTTGCAACGTTGCAATGGCAACATTCGGATAAAACTGATCGACGTAACACGGAACAAAAAGTGCAACCTTCATAACTGATGCTCTCTCACAAAGCTATACGATTTTAGTGGAATCAGATTTTTCGGGATGTGTTTATTATTCCAGGAATCATGAACTGCAAGTGCTGCGCCAAGAGAAGTGGCTTGCGCCAACGTTGCCGAAAAAATATTTTTGTCAGGAAAGGCCAGGCCAAGAAAATTCATGAACAATGAGTTGTTGCAGAATCCACCATCAACATAAATATTCTTAACATCACATCCGGCGAGCACAAGATTGGTTGAATACACCTGCTGTGAAACAAGGTCGATTATAAGTTGACAGTAAGCCGCACTTGGCGAGTCAAAATCTTTTAGATCGCGTTGAGCGAACAATGAATTTGATAATGAAATTTTAGCACGTGGCTGATGCTTTTTAAACATCTCCGCCATCGCTGATGAAAATTGGATGTCCTTGTAAAAATCTGCCTCTATTTTGAAGTGTTTTGAAATGCGCGTAACCTCTTCATCATGAAAATGCCCGGCGAAAAGTCGCGATGCTTTCACGGGCTTTCCGTTGTATTGCAGATAGCAAAGACAATCATTAGTAAGTTCCTCAGCCGTTAGGGGCGATTGATTGAATGGATTAAGTGTGATACACCAGGTTCCTGTCGAGATCAAGGCAAACGGTTCGGAAAAATTCAGTAAATATGGAATCAATGCCGCGGAGCTATCGTGCAACCCTACCCCTACCTGAAATTGTTTTCCATCTTTGATCACCGTCACTGTCTTTTCCGATGAAATAATTGGTGCTAATTTCCGGTCAATACCCTCTTCGTGAACCCAGTGGTGGTAAAAATTTTTTTTGAAATCCCACAGATTAGTATGGCAGCCGATACTCGTCAGGTCTGAGTATGGAGTGTGCGTTAGTAAAAAGCTCGCATATTGCGGCAGGTGAAGGGC
>CBQWHS010000165.1:0-7707 GCA_967728665.1 uncultured Chryseosolibacter sp.
TTGCTTTTATGAATTAAAAATAGATAACATTTTCAATTCAAAAACAAATTACTTTCTTGACGCAGGTGACAAATGTTTACCACTTGGGAAGGCAGGAGAAACGAAAAGAAAAAAATCGCTAGCGCTAATGCATTAAAATTTCCTTTGACCGCAGGAAGAAATATACGGACACGCGGAAAATATATGAACGCTAAAATTTAGATCGTTGTGCCTCAAGGCTTTGTTGCAAATGCATTTAACCGCAAAGGAAAGACGGGAGAAGCGCAAAGAAAAAATCGTTAACGCTAAGTCATTATTTTTAATAGAAAACAAAATTTCCTTTTGACCGCATGCATGTAATTTCATTGTGGTTAAAAAAATCAGTACTTTTTATTCCTTTTGCCCCAGCGAAAACCAGTTACCGGAATCATCTTTAAATAGCGCCTCAATTCCATAAAATTCTTTTGTCGGTTCCTTTTTAAACTCCACTCCTTTTGCTTTCAGTTCTTCATACGTCGCATAAATATCCTTGCATTCAAAAACTGCATAACCAAAAGTTCCATTCTTTATTAATTCTCGCATCGCCTTAGTTGCTTCTGCCGAGAACATTGGCCCTTCCTTCACGGGCATTAATGTAATCTCCATATTTGGCTGATCCGGAGGACAAACCGTTAACCAGTTCATATCCGGACCCATCGGCGCGTCAGTATGCACTTTGAATCCAAGCTTGTTTACATAAAATTCACGAGCGCTGTTTTGATCCAGCACATAAAAGCAGACGTGAGATATTTTAGATATCATATAATTTGATTTAATAAGGCAAAGATGACACTAAACCAGAAAGTGCGATTATTCAAAATTGCTTTTTTATCCAGCCGTTAGACGCTGCAAAGCAGCCAGGAACAAATTTTAATGGGACTTTCTTGATGTGAAGAAGGCGTGTCTGCCGATCCTGTTGATACGTAGATGGCGTGACACCAACAGTTCGCTTGAAAAGTGAAATAAAAGATGTTACACTTTCGAATCCAATACGATAGCAAACTTCATTAACAGGAACGTTCTCTGCTAAAAATTCCTTTGCCTTTTCAATGCGAACTTGCTTTAAGTAAAGATAAGGAGTGAGACCATAAATGTCTTTGAACAAACGAAGGAAATGGAATTTTGAAAAGGCTGCCTCGCTTGAAACATTCTGAAGATCAATATTCTCCGAATAGTTTGCATCGATAAAAAGTTTTGCCTGAACAATCCTTCTGTACAAATATGGTTTTGGATAATTCACTTTGTTCTTGAATATCGCGATTAAGTTACAAAATGATAATCACATTAATTCCGGACGAGGAAATTGACATTGCGAATCACAACAGGCTTTGGACATTAAATTTATTTCGCGTTTTTATCCACCTGAAAAATGCCAAAGGTGTTATTGTCCTGGTCAATAAAATAGCCTTGCCAGCATCGACCTGGGATGGCAAATTTTGGAAGCGCGACTCGGCCACCATTTTTTAATATCATGTCGCTGGTATGATCAAAGTTTGTCACTTCAATGGAGCAGACATAAGCGTTCGTTCCACCTTCTGCTGGCGGGACAGCAGCGGGACGCTTTAGCAATCCACCGTTGATACTGCTCGTTTCAATCCTATAGTATTCTATTGGAACAAATTCCTCTTTAATAAACTTCCAGCCAAATACTTTTTGATAGAAATATATTTCCCGTTGCAGATTTGAAGATTGTATTTCAAAGTATCCGATTGCATTCATACTTGATTAAAATTATTGGTGATTTTTACAATATTACTCATTCAACAACTTCTCACGACAAACTGCACATAACTCCTTTCTCACATTGTCTATCGTGGCAATTCGTTCGGCTGCGTCTTGCATCAAACAAGATTCCGTATTGCAATGCGGCAAACCAAAATTATGCCCGAGCTCATGAAGAGCTACCTTCTGTATTCTTTCGATATATTTCCTTTGATTTTCATTGGTCAATCGATACGTTGATACTATCGCGCTTGTTCCAGGTTGATAACCGAGGCCAAATATTCCCCAATCGGCATAGCGCTGTACTGGCTGCTTTGTCTTTCCGGATCTATCTTTTTTAGTAAACGAGATATCACGGTTTGTTAATGCAAAAATATAATCAACCGAATCGGGTTTTTCCGTTTTGAGCCAGTAGATCAATTTATCAGCGCGGTAACGGGCAGTCTTTATATTTACGAAGGCTTCCTGTGGCAATGACCTTGCAGCAAGCTTCACAACATGGACGCTATATACTTTCTTAATCGCCATTGAAACCGTATCACAAATTCGTTGGTCTATTGAACCCAGTGGTTGAATAGCAACTACAGTCACGTTATCACGACGACAGCTCAGAAGAATAATAGATAGGAGGATAAAAATGCGCAAGGTTATTTTCATTGCGAATGCATGCAAGTCAGATTTTAATATCCATAATTGCCCCAGCCTGTGTTCGATATCTTATGCGACCGTTATTCAACACCAACACTACGAAGTCAGCCGGGCATCGCGCAACTTTTACTTTTTTTTCAAGGTATCGATTATCGCACATATTTCGTAGCCATACAGTTCATCGTAAACCCTGGCCACAAACCATTTATAATATGAACCATTTACAATCCCCACAATAATTTCATCTGGCTTTGTAAATTGCACATAACAGCTCAACCAGAGAAACAGGAAGAATAATTTACCCAATAAATTAACACTCAAAAAAGACAATACTCTAACGCCTTTTTTTTATTTTAATCGATTGGGAGTAAATCACAATACCAAAACCCATTGTCCGCAGTTGAGGTGTCATACGTCCGGTGAACAATTTCGCCCTTCTTAAAATCGATCGGAGATTTGAATACAGGGCCATCAAAAACGAACGTATGAAATTCTCCGTTCTCTCCGCACGGGTCGACATTTGCAGGGAGATCCTTAATAAAATCATTGTCAATCACTCTTCCCGCGAAAGTGGAATCCAAATATTTTTCGTTAACGCAAACAACAATTGTTTTAAACCCAAGGTCTATAAATTCCTTCAACAAATCCCGGGTAGAAATTTTCCATAGCGGAAAAAGGGCCCTAAGATTTAGAGAGGTTAACATTGTCTCACGATACGCTCGCAAATCTTCCAGAAATATATCACCATAGGCACACGTCGTGGCACCTTGATCTTTAAGATTGGATAATGTCGAGCGTGTAACACGTTCATAATTTTCCATCGTAGGCATCTCCGGCATCATCATTTTTACAAGTGGGAATCCAATACTTTTTGCCTGCGTTTCCAGCAATTCAACACGGACGCCATGCATGGAAATTCGCTGGTATTGCTCACTCACGCTGGTGAGCAAACAATTGACTTGTCCAGGATGAGATTTCAAAACCTTGTATAGACACAAGGCGGAATCCTTGCCACCGCTCCAATTAAAAATGATTTTTTCTTTCACGATATATCTTTAGCTTAAGTTAGTATCAATCTTCCGGTTTAAAATGACATGAAAAAACAGCTTTAAACATGAAACAAAAATCCTGAACTTCAAATGTAACCTTTGTTCAAATCAGCAGTACCCCTTAAACTTATCTTATCCCTATGTTTAAGAATTACTACCGAATCGCCCTCCGCACGTTATGGAAAAATAAGAAATTAACTGCGATCAACATCATCGGTCTGGCTTCCGGACTCGCCTGTAGCCTGATGATCTTTCTTTATGTAGAATATGAAAGAGGTTATGATAAATCTCACACGGATGCACCGAACATATATCGCGTAGTCAAAGATTTTATCAACGATGATGGCACGCGCATTCCGGATGCAACCACGCCCGGACCGCTGGCGGCCGTCATGCAGGAGAACCTGGCTGAAGTTCAATCGATAACGCGCATTCATCCGGATTGGGGAGGCACCGTGCGCATTTCGAATGAAGAGAAAAAGTTCACAGAGTCAAAAGTATGGCGCGTCGATAGCAGTTTTTTTGACGTCTTTACTGTCAAATTTCTTAAAGGTGACGCGACATCAGCCTTGGCGGATATCAACTCCGTTGTGCTGACTGAAAGCACCGCCAAGCGATATTTTGGCAATGACGATCCCATTGGCAAAACGTTATCGATGAACGGAACAGATCATGTAACAGTTTCGGCTGTAATCAATGATGTTCCTGCCCAGTCACACTTCCATTATGATTTTCTATTATCGTATCGGAGATTGCCGCCTGCTGCAAATACCAACTGGGGCAGCTACAACTATTACACGTATGTAAAAGTGAAACCAGGAACTGACATTGCCTTGTTCCAGAAAAAAATTCAGCAGCTCTATGAGAAAAATACAACTGAACATTACAGTGATTTCTACGTGCAGCCACTTTTAGATATTCATCTGACATCGAAATTAAAATGGGAGTTAGAACCAAATGGTGACCGGCTCTATGTTTACATTTTCATGATCATTGGAGTTTTCATGGTGGTCATCGCTGCGATCAACTACATTAACCTCTCTACTGCAAAATCTTCGATGCGCGCGAAGGAAACCGGCATCCGCAAAGTTTCTGGGGCGAGACGGCAATCATTGATCATCCAATTTCTTCTTGAGTCCGTCATCCTTACTACTTTATCAGCCGCATTCGCGTTAGTGCTTGCCTATCTTCTAATTCCTGTATTGAACGAATTAACGCAACGTCAACTAAGCCTCGGCAACGACCCGATAATCTTTGCATTCTTTGCGACTGTGACATTGGTGATTGGTCTCGTGGCTGGATTATTTCCCGCATTGTACCTTTCCTCTTTTCAACCTGTTGCTGTCTTAAAAGGATTTAAATTGCAAGAGCGTGGCGCCTTGGGTTTAAGAAAAGCGCTGGTGATCATTCAATTCACGATTTCAATAGTGCTGATTATTGGTGCTCTCGTGATTTTTACACAAGTGCACTACATTCAATCGGCAAACCTTGGCTTCGACAAAGATCGGGTGCTTGTGATTAAAAATGCAGGTTCGCTATCGAAGTCAAGTCGAAACGCATTTCTCAATACTATTAAACAAATTTCCGGTGTTGATAAAGCTGCAACATCCGCGACAGTTCTTGGACAAGGTTTTAACACCACCCGGCTTCGCGCCAAAGGCTCACAGCAGCAACAACAATTAAATTTTACATCCGTCGGTTTTGATTTTCTTGATGTTGTTGGAATAAAGATCAAAGAAGGAAGAGATTTTTCGCGCGAATTTTTGTCGGATACATTGAACAATGGAACATCCGGCGGGCCATTAGAACAGCGACTTGGAGCAATCGTAATCAACGAGCGCGCAGTAAAAGAATTCGGGCTTGACTCCCCTGCAGTGGGAAAGCAATTGGTATGGTCAACGGATGGCGACACAACTTACTACGTTGAAGTGATCGGCGTTACGGAAGATTTCCATTTCACCTCACTTCGAAATGAAATCAAGCCCTACGGATTTTTAATGTTCCGTGGGCAATCAAACTTTACGTTGAAACTTTCCGGTGGCCAGCTCTCATCAACTATTGCTCAACTGGAATCAAAGTGGAACCAAGCGTTTCCAGAAATTCCGTTCGAATACATGTTCCTCGATGATACTTTCGCTAAAATGTATGAAGCTGAACAGCGATTTGAAAAACTTTTTATTAGCCTGGTTTTACTTGGAATTATAATTTCATGTCTTGGACTATTTGCGCTAGCGGCATTTTCAGCGGAGCAGCGAGTGAAAGAAATTGGAATTAGAAAAGTGCTTGGGGCATCCGTTACGCAAATCGTGTTATTGATGTCGAAGGATTTTATCAAGCTAGTACTGGTTGCCGTTGCATTTGCCATTCCCATTGGATTGTATGGACTGCAGATCTGGCTCGAAGGTTTTGCTTATCGAATTGGATTGGCGTGGTGGTTTTTTGCGGCCGGAGCATTGATCGCATTTGTTATCGCAATGCTGACAATCAGCACCCAAGCAATGAAGGCAGCAATGACGGATCCTGCTAAAAGCCTTAGGACCGAATGACCAAATGATCATTCCAATTCGTTAAAAATTAAACATCAGGTTTTAAACTATCGATGTGTTTACGCATCTTTAGCCCATCAAACCCCTGCTTAAGATATCGATTCCAGCCTATCTGCTATTAGTAGGAACCGTATTTCTATTTGACATTAGTTTTACCGCGTGTTCTGTCGACAGCATCTGGTGTACCGTTGCATATTGGCTAACAGAATCTGCTGGAAAATACGGAACCATCACAATCATTTTCATCACGAGCATTCTCTATACTGTCCGGCTCGTTTCATGGCGTCAACGTATAGTCACGTTTCTCAAATCCTTAGTTGCACTCACTATCTTTCTTACGCTTTTCGCGATGATGAATGAGTATGTGACGAAACCTTCGCTCCGACTCTCGAGGCCAAGTCATAACTTCATCATAAAAAAGGCAAACATTCCGAATCAGCTTGATTCTATCTATCGGCTCACTGTAGTTCAACGCCAGGCTTATTTTGAAAATTTATTGAAGATTAACGAAGTTTCTTTTCAAGAAATTGATCCAAGAGTTTTAGCGCACTGGATTGATGAAGCAGGATATTCATTTCCCTCAGGGCATTCATTCAATGCATTTCTACTTGCCAGCATCATGGCGTTCAGTTTGTATCATGTTCAAAATAAATTCATTCGAAGATTATATTTTGTGCCATACTTCTGGGCGGCAGCCGTGGCCATATCCCGGGTCGCTATTGGAGCGCATTCTCCACTTGATGTATCGGCTGGAGCAGCATTGGGAATTTTAGTCTCGCATCTGTTTATCTATTTCGACGCCACAAGGCGACTTATCATTTACAAAAAACACATTGCATGAACATTTTATATGGAGTGCCCGGCGAGGGTATGGGCCATGCTACGCGAAGCAAAGTAGTAATCGATTTTCTGCTACGCGAACACAATGTGCAAGTCGTGTCAAGTGCCAGAGCTTTCCAATTTCTATCAAAGGCGTTTCCAGGGCGCGTCCACGAAATTAAAGGCCTCCACTTCGCATATAAGAACGCACAGGTGTCAAAACTCGGCACATTCTTATTGAACATTAAGTCCGCGCCAAAAAACCTCAGTCATAATTTTTCGAAATATTTATTGGTTGATCGAAACTTCAAACCGGACATCATCATTAGTGATTTTGAATCGTTTACCAATTTTTTTGCTAAGCAACATCGCATCCCATTAATCAGTATCGATAATATGCAGGTGATGGACCGATGTAGACTGGACATAGAAATTCCTTCAGACGAAAAAAATAACTACCGTATCGCAAAGGCCATTGTTAACGCCAAAGTAACCGGATGCGACCACTATCTCATTACCAGTTTTTTCGATGCAGAAGTACGAAAAAAGAATACGACAATCGTTCCTCCAATTGTCCGTGATGCGATTATCAGCGCGAAGCCGACGGCAGGTAAGCATGTGCTTGTTTACCAGACAAGCAGTTCACTTGCAGGCATCACAAAAATATTTCATCAAGTGCCCGACATTCAATTTTACGTTTACGGTTTCAACAAAGATGAACAAGACAAGAATGTAATTTTTAAATCCTTTAGCGAACAGGGATTTGTCAATGATCTCGCTACAGCAAAAGCAGTTGTTGCTAATGGAGGGTTTTCATTCATATCCGAAGCAGTCTACATGAAGAGGCCGATCTACTCGTTTCCATTAAAAAATCAGTTTGAACAATTTATGAACGCTGCCTACAT
>CBQWHS010000166.1:0-7692 GCA_967728665.1 uncultured Chryseosolibacter sp.
AAACTTCACGAACAATTCGGGGATAAAGTAACGGTGATTGGCTTTCCTGCAAATAATTTTCTTTGGCAGGACCCGGGTTCGAATTCGGAAATAGAAAACTTTTGTCAAAAAAATTACGGAGTGACGTTTCAGATGTTTGAAAAAATTTCTGTTCGAGGCAAAGACCAACATCCACTTTATTCATGGCTGGCACAAAAATCCGGGCATACACCAAATTGGAATTTTTGCAAATATGTCATTGACGAAAAAGGTGATGTTATTGGTTTTTTTGGGAAGAAGGTTGAGCCGTTGGATGAAAGTATCGTTCAACTGATAGTTAAATAATTGTAACTTCATCGTATGGCTTCAAATCAAAATTTGCTCTCGCGAATAACTATTGATCCGGAAATTTGTCATTCTAAATCATTCAAGGATTGCAACGCTATTCAAGCAACATAAGCTGCTTGAATTGAATAAAGTCAATTTGATTATTCACAGGTGAGCGCTTTTTTTTAATTGAAAGTTATTAGACATGAGAGTTTGGATTAAAGCATTTCGTCTTCGCACGCTTCCGTTAGCAATCTCCTGCATTGCTATGGGTGGATTTCTCGCATCTGCCGCCGGAGCATTTCAATGGAATATTTTTATTCTTTGTGTGTTGACAACAATCTTCCTTCAGATTCTATCGAACCTGGCTAACGATTATGGTGATTCTATTCATGGTGCGGACAGCGTAGATCGAAAAGGGCCCCAACGCGCGGTACAATCCGGAGCCGTTACTCCAGCCCAAATGAGAACCGCTGTGATCATCTTTGTTTTGTTATCGCTTGTCAGTGGAATAAGTCTTTTGTGGATTGCATTCGGTGCCGAATGGAAAGCAATTTTCTTTTTCTTTGGATTGGGAATTCTCAGCATCCTCGCAGCGATCGCTTACACTGTTGGGAAACGTCCATATGGTTATGCAGGGCTCGGAGACCTTTCTGTCTTAATCTTTTTCGGAATTGTTGGAGTAATTGGTTCTTACTACCTGTTCACAAAAACAGTTAGCTATTTTGAGATACTTCCAGCATTGAGCTGCGGCATGTTTTCCATCGCAGTGTTAAACATTAATAATATTCGCGATATCGACTCCGATCGCAAAGCTGGAAAATTCTCTATTCCCGTTCGTATCGGCAGAGACAAAGCGATTATTTACCACTGGCTGCTGTTGCTCTCCGGAATTTTTTCCGCAATTGTTTACACAGCCCTTCGATACTCATCTTTCTGGCAGCTGTTGTTTGTAATTTCGATTCCGTTGTTTATCGCAAATGGTAAAGCAGTGAGTACAAAACCCTCGCATGAACTCGATCCTTACTTGAAGCAAATGGCTTTATCAACCCTGGTGTTCGTGCTTACATTTGGCCTGGGGCTGCTGCTTTCTTATCCATAGCAGCTAAAGCCGGTTCTTTCATCAACATTCAGAGCTAGTCTTAAATGCGGTGGAGCTTGGAATAATTTTTATTCTAATTCTATCGTTAAGATGTTATGAACAAACTCATTCATTTGCTGCTCTTCGCATCGGTTCTGTGGTCGTGCCATCCCGAGCCTGATTCAAAGCAATTGATTGATCAGCTCGCCGTGGCTACGAATTATGATCCACAAACTGACTTTAATACTTTTACAACCTACGCCATTGCCACGGACACTATCGGATTGATCTCCAATCAGTCAAATGATACAATCATCGTAGCTGGAAAAAGTAATTTTCCACGTCCCGTTATAAATACAATCAAAAGTAATCTCGATTCACGCGGCTATCAGCAAGTCGATCGCACTGCCAATCCAGATCTTGGAATCAACGTCTTAGTTGTAAATGATTTTAATGTATTTCAGCAAGTGGTCTATCCCAACTATTATGGCGGTGGTTTTGGTTATCCGGGAAATTACTATGGTGGCTACTATGGATACAACTCATGGTACTCTTATCCATACATAAATACTTACGCTTACAATACTGGAGTTCTTATCATTGAAATCGTAGATCTGCGAAATAGAACTCCCGATAATAAAGTGAAAGTAGTGTGGGACGCTTATATGGGCGATGTATATAGTACGCTGGATCTGGTTCAAGAATCTGTTGATGCCATTAATCAGGCGTTTACTCAATCACCGTATATCTATCATCAGGCGCAATGAGAAAATTTATTTTCATATTACTCGTTACGTTCGGCCATGTCTGCATTGCTCAGTACCGATATCTTTATGCAACCCTTGATTTCAACAAACCATTAACAAACACAAATTGGCTCCGCGATGTCAGTAGTCGTGGTGCGCGACTTGGCTATCGTGTTTTCTTAAATGAAAAATTCTCCGTAGGTCTGGATTTGCACGCCACAACATATGATCAGTATAAACCCGCAGAAACTATACAGCAAAGCAACGGAGCATTGACAACTGATTACTTCAACTACGTTTACAATTACGGTGCCGCTGCAAGTGGCCAATATTATCTGAACGTTGGCGATGGCGATACTTTTTTGCCCTATGTCGGATTAGGACTCGGGGCAAATCATAATGAGTATGTCATGTATTATAACATCTATAAGGAACGTGACCTTCGGTGGGGGTTCTTAGCACGGCCGGAAGTCGGGTTGCTGGTTAAATTTGGAGGCAGACGTTCTTTGGGCGCACTTGCCGCCATACATTACGATTACTCAACAAACAGCACCAATAAGTTCGGTTATAACAATTTTTCCAATGTCGGCTTCAACCTCGGAATTGTGGTGATTGAATGGTAGCTAATTGATTGATTTTTAAGCCGATAATTTTTCCTTTTGGGATAATTGGTCCCATGCCTTCTGTTATCTTTGCGGGCATGTCGCAGCAGATTCTTATTCTCGATTTTGGTTCACAGTACACACAGTTAATCGCCCGGCGAGTTCGGGAACTGAATGTTTACTGTGAAATTCATCCTTTCAATAAAGTCCCGGCAATTACTCCGGACATCAAAGGCGTAATTCTATCAGGGAGTCCTTGCTCGGTGAGAGATGAAGGAGCACCAAACGTGGATCTATCAAAATTGAAGCAGGTACCCGTGCTTGGTGTTTGCTACGGCGCTCAGTTAATTGCCCATGTTAGCGGTGGCCAGGTTTTGCCTTCTCATGCCCGTGAATATGGACGTGCTAAGTTATCTACGGTAGATCACCACAATTCGCTGTTAAAGGAAATTTCTCTCGACACCCAAGTGTGGATGTCCCACGCGGATACCATCGCGTCGGTACCGGATTCTTTTGAAGTCATCGCTAAGACTCCTTCAGTTGCTGTTGCCGCATTTAAAGTGAGAAATGAAAATATTTACGGAATTCAGTTCCACCCTGAAGTAACCCATACAACGCAAGGAAAAAACTTGCTCCGAAATTTTGTCGTGCATATTTGTGGTTGCGCACAGGATTGGACTCCTGATCAATTTGTTGATGCTACAATATCTGATCTAAAAAATAAATTGGGAAATGATAAAGTTGTGATGGCACTTTCCGGAGGTGTTGATTCAACCGTTGCAGCAATCCTTATCCACCGGGCTATCGGAAAAAATCTGCATTGCATTTTTGTTGATAATGGACTACTTCGCAAGAACGAATTTCAACAAGTGTTGGATTCTTATCAGCACATGGGTCTAAACATCAAAGGTGTTGATGCTCGTGAGCAATTTTATTCAGCATTAAAAAATCTTTCTGACCCGGAAGCCAAACGTAAGGCGATTGGCAAAACGTTCATCGATGTTTTCGACCAGGAGTCTCATAAAATTTCGGATGTTAAATGGCTCGGTCAGGGCACGATTTATCCGGACATCATTGAATCCGTTTCAGTCAAGGGTCCTTCAGTGACAATCAAATCACATCACAATGTTGGTGGCCTTCCTGCCAAGATGAAATTGAAAGTGGTAGAACCGTTGAATACTCTTTTTAAAGACGAAGTTAGAATTGTCGGCAAAACGTTAGGTATCGATCCGTCAATTTTAGGCCGTCATCCTTTCCCAGGCCCTGGACTTGGCATTCGGATACTGGGAGACATCACCGAAGACAAGGTGAAAATCCTGCAGGAAGTCGACAGTATCTTCATTAGTGGTTTGCGCCATCATGGATTGTATGATAAAGTCTGGCAGGCAGGTGCCATCCTGACTCCGTTGCAATCTGTGGGCGTCATGGGAGATGAACGAACTTATGAACGCGTTGTAGCTTTACGAGCAGTAACCAGTACGGACGGAATGACTGCCGACTGGGCTCATTTACCTTATGAATTTCTAGCCGAAGTTTCAAGTGATATTATTAATCGTGTGAAAGGGGTTAACCGGGTAGTTTATGACATCAGTTCAAAGCCTCCGGCTACCATCGAATGGGAATAAGTTTTGTCTGTTGGTTCGAATCCTTATTTTGTCTCAAATCATTATGAAAAAACTTTCCGTCATTGTCCTTCTCGTGTTCATTTCAATTGTCACTGCGTGGTGTCAGGTTGATTTCAACACGCAATACGCGAATGCAAAAGGACTTTTCAAGGATGGCAAATACAATCTTGCGATGGAGAGTTTCAAGCCATTGATTTCGTATGATCAGAAGAATAAGTACGCGGAATATGCTTCTTTCTATTACGCACTGTCAGCGTATCGGCAGGGATACAACGCCGTAGCGAAAGACATGTTTAATCAAATCAAAAAATTATATCCGAACTGGGAGAAGATAAATGAAGTTAATTTTTGGTTAGGTAAAATCCATCTTGAGAACAAAGATTACTTCCAGGGGTTAAAGTTTTTGACTTCTGTTCAGGATAAAGGTTTCGATAAGGATATTCAATCAATCAAGTCTACTTATCTCGCAAATGTTAAGGATGTTGAAACGCTTCGCATGATGAATGAAGAATATCCATCTGATCCGACAATCGCGAGACTCTTTGCCGCCGAGCTTTCCAAATCTGCGGACGAAGGAGATCGAAAAGTGCTCGAACAGCTAATCGATAAATTCAAATTTAAGAAAACGGATTTCATTGCAGAGACACCAAAATCTGTGATGAAAGAAAAATATGCCGTGTCATTACTTCTCCCGTTTATGTTGTCAAATCTGGAGCCGACTCCCGGAAAAAAACGCACGCAAGTTATATTGGATTTTTACGAAGGAATAAAAATGGCCGTTGACACGCTGCAATCACAAAATGTCAACATCAGTTTGCGTGCTTATGATACCGAACGAAGCGCGGAGAAAATTAAAAAAATTCTCGAAACGCAGGAGCTGAAATATACTGACCTGATTGTCGGTCCATTCTTCCCGGAGGAAAATAAAGTTGTCCAGGAATTCTCGCAAGCCAACGGTATTAATATTATCCATCCATTTTCAAACAACTCTGAAATAATCGCTTCCAATAGTTTTGGATTTCTGTTTCAACCTTCATCCGAGACTATCGGGAAAAAGTCAGCTGAATTCTTAGCGTCCCACGATCGTGAAAAACACTGTATGGTTTTTTATGGCACAGGCAAGAAAGATTCGGTAATGGCCACGAATTTTATCCAGACAGCAAAAGAAAAGGGAATTGAAATATTGCACGTTGAGCGGGTGAGCAACCGGGATACAAAGAGAGTGAGAGAAATTCTCGCGACTCCTATTGAATTCGATGAATTCAAATACCCAAAAGAATTTTCATTAAAGAAGGATAGCATCAGCAGCGTGTTTGTAGCAACGGATGATCCATTGATTTACACAAAGGTAGTTGGCGCCATTGAGGCCCGTAATGATTCTACGATTGTGATGGGTAGCGAAAACTGGTTGGACGATAATGCCATTGATCTCGATAAATATGAAAACCTGGGAATTGTGATGGCTGCTCCAAATTTTGTTGCCACCACCAGAAATCCAGGATACAAATTGTTTGAACAAAAATTCATGAAAGTTCATGGACGGCCAGCATCAAGCGCAGCCATGCGTGGTTACGAATTCATGTTGTTCATCGGTAATCAACTCAAAAAAAACGGAGTCTATTTCCAACAAGGATTGCAGAGTTCCGGGATTCTGCCTGGTTATATCGGGCAAGGGTTTGATTATCGCTTTGGCCATGACAATGGGCTTGTTCCCTTTATCGCATTTCAAAAAGGTCAGCTTACGCTGATAGAAAAACGCTAATTCAAAAATGAAAGATTTTCCCCGTAGCAAAGCCTTATTCGAAAAGGCAAAAGAATTTATTCCCGGTGGTGTCAATTCTCCAGTCCGTGCATTTCGTGCAGTGGGGGGAAATCCATTGTTTATCAAAAAAGCAAAGGGCGCATTTTTGTATGATGAAGACGGCAACGAATATGTTGATCTGATCAATTCATGGGGACCGATGATCCTTGGTCATGCCCACCCGGACGTGGAGGAGGCTGTCAAGGAGGCGATTTCTTCATCTCCTTCTTTTGGAGCGCCAACAGCCCGGGAAGTGGAAATGGCGGAAATGATTTGTTCCCTTGTGCCTTCTGTTGAAAAAGTACGGATGGTAAATTCTGGAACTGAGGCAACCATGAGCGCTATTCGTGTTGCACGGGGTTTCACCGGACGTGACAAGATTATTAAGATGGAAGGATGTTATCATGGTCATGGTGACTCATTCTTAATAGCCGCCGGAAGCGGAGCGTTGACATTCGGAAATCCTGATAGCCCCGGTGTTACAAAAGGAACAGCCCAGGATACGTTAATAGCCCGATTCAATGATCTTGAAGGTGTAAGAGTATTGATTGAAAAAAATCCAAACCAGGTTGCCGCGCTAATCCTCGAACCTGTTGTTGGCAACATGGGCTGTGTATTGCCTCAGCCAGCATATCTAAAGGGCCTGAGAGACCTTTGCACGAAGAACGGCATCATACTGATCTTCGATGAAGTGATGACTGGATTCAGACTTGCTCCTGGTGGAGCCCAGGAATTATATGGCATCGATCCCGATATGACGACGCTCGGAAAAATTATTGGTGGCGGTCTGCCTGTTGGCGCATACGGTGGAAAAAAAGAAATTATGAATTCGGTGTCACCCGCGGGTCCGATCTATCAGGCTGGAACACTGTCCGGAAATCCAATGGCCATGGCGGCCGGTCTCGCGATGTTAAGGTATCTCAGAGCAAATCCATCGGTGTATCCAAAGTTGAATCAAACATCTAACGCGCTTGTGGTCGAACTAAAAAATGAAATTCAAAAAGCTGGATTCAATTTCACGATCAACCATGAAGGGTCAATGTTTACACTATTTTTTACCGACAAGAAAGTTGTTGATTTTGATACAGCCAAGACATCAGATACGGCTATGTTCGCAAAGTATTTTCAATCCATGTTAGGAGATGGAATTTATTTAGCACCGTCCCAATATGAAGCCATGTTTTTATCAACGGCAATTGATGGCTCAATTATCGATCGAATTTTGTCCGCGCATCGAAATGCGTTGAAGAATTTGTGAAACCTAGAAGACGATAAATTCCGGCCCATCGGCAATTTAATTTTTGATATGTCCGCCCGGAATCAATATAATCTCAGTTAGCAACATTCGTCAATGAACAAAAAAAGAGGCTGCCTTTCGACAACCTCTCATTATACTTTTAGATATCTTTTATCCGGCTTTGATCGCCTTCATCACGTTTTGTGCTTCTTTGTGATTTGGATCAAGTTCCAAAATCTTTTGGTAGTAGCCCTTCGCTCTGTTTACATCCGGCTTGATATTGATATAATATGA
>CBQWHS010000167.1:0-7668 GCA_967728665.1 uncultured Chryseosolibacter sp.
CAACAAGGGCAGAGAGTGTGCTATATTTAGGAAGAACACCGGCGTGTGCGACAAATTCGTTTATGTCTCCGCATTTCACTCTGAAAAATATCTTCATTTAGAGTATTTTAAAGTCCATCATGACTTTTCAGAAAAACTTAAAAAATCTGGAATTGACTACTCTATTGTTAAACCTCCAGCAATTTTCAGCGCATTTATTGACATAATAGAAATGGCAAAAAAAGGGCAATTAGTTAACATTGGGCAAGGCGACAAAAAGACAAATCCGATTTATGAAGGCGATTTAGCAAAAATTACAGTTGATTCAATTAATAAACAAAATAGCATTACTGAGGCTGGCGGTAAAACAATTTATACGAGAAAGCAATTAAATGAAATTGTTCAAAATGAAATCAACAATCACAAAAAATTAAGGACAATTCCAATCGGACTTTTTAAAGTTTCATTACCAATAATTAAAATATTTAGTAAAAATACATTTGACAAGTTTGCATTTTTCATTGAAGTAATGCAGCACGACACAATTGCACCACAACTTGGGACAATGACATTTGAAGACTATGTGAAACTCAAGAAAAATGCTTAAAGACAGAAATGCAGTAGCTAACAGTATGTTTGTGTAATGGTGGCGTGACATCAGGTATTAAGTATATTTATTTTATGAAATTTACCCACGTGGACAGGACGCAGCTTCGATAGGCCATCACTGCGCAAACGAAGGCACGTTTGCTGTAAGCTTTTTAAACAAAATGCGATTATAATATTTTTTGATAGTTGGCCTTGGACTTTTTAGCTGTTCAAAAAGAGACAGTAGAGTGACTTCCCCAGAGGATAGTTTGAATTCAAAACCCGTTTACTCCGTCTTGACCCTGGACGCAAAACATTGTTAGAGCAAATTCTTAGCACACAACACTCTTGCCTCTTAATCGCAAAGAACCAAAGTCAGCGATCTTCTGATGTAATTTTTTATCAACTATCGTATTTCCGCCAACCAAACTTTATATTATATTTCATGCCAATCCTGTCTGCTCTTGCTCAACGCGAAGTGCGCAGGACATACCTAAAACCTAACAAAAAGACCTATGGTTGGATTATTTCTTATTTATTTTGTCGGAAAATCATTTTACGATTTAGCAGGCATTCACAGCAAAGGCCAATGGCTTTTTGCTATTCTCGGTGTCGGCTCGTACTACGGCGGATTATTTGTTGGCGGCATATTCTTGGCAATTGGATATGAGCTGTTTACAGATTCGGGCATTGAGGAAGTTAATGAAACGTTACTATCATTTCTTGCATTGCCAATCGGCGTCTTGGCTTGCTGGGGGTTTTACCGACTCTTGAAAAACCGTTGGGAGAAGAAGGAAACATTCTCCGAATCACCCGATGATATATTGGATGCATCTCTCATCGATCAAAATTCAAATAGGCCATAACTAATATCGATTAAACACATGGAAAACATAGATCAAATACTTGATGCTCCCGAGGTGGAGGTAACCCGATTACAATACGCTGGTTTTTGGATTAGGACTGGTGCATATATTCTTGACGCCCTCATCGTGGGTGTGGTTAACGCGATCATTGCATTCATATTAGGAGGCAGTATCGGAGGTGGCGAGGCCGGAGTAATTGTCCAGATCTTTAGTTTGGTGATGGGAGTGTTGTACTTCGGACTGATGGAGGGCTCCAGTTATCAGGCTACCCTAGGGAAAATGGCTGTAGGCATCAAAGTAGGCGATCAGCGTGGTCAACAAATCAGTGTGCTCAATGCGATTGGCAGATACTTTGGTAAAATACTTTCAGCGATTTTGCTTTGCATCGGTTTTTTGATGGTGGCCTGGGACGACAAGAATCAGGGGCTTCATGATAAAATTGCGGGCACCTATGTATTCCATAGTCCCTCATAAGTATTATATCATCCCTCGTGATTTTACTTCAATATATTTATTGATAGAAGAGACTGTCAGTGTTTCCGGCCGCGTAAGGATGGTCATAATTCCAGCTTGACGCAACTCCTGGACCAGCAACACTTTGGTCATCGCGAATTGTTCGGCAGTGACCTGCGTATAGACGTCTTCCAGTAATTCTACATTGGCGGAGGCTTGCGCTGCTACTTCAGTATTTTCAAAAAACACCACAACTAATAAATGCTTTTGATTGAGCTTTTGCAGGTATGGAAGAACGCGCTTTAATGCATACGTGCTGTCAAAGTTTGTAAATAACATCATCATGCATCGTCCAGAGATGAACTTTTGAGTTGCCATATACAAGCTCTCATAGTTGGCCTCTACCACGCCTTCTTTTTCCCGGTAAAGTGCCTCGATGATTTTTTTTAACTGGCCCTTGCTACGTTCGGCTTTTATCAGGGCCTTTGGAGTTTCTGCAAAAGTTATCAGCCCTGCCTTATCCTGCTTGCCAAGAACGATATTCGAAATAACCAGCGAAGTATTTACGGCGTAGTCGAACAAACTGAGCCCGTTAAAAGGCATATGCATTACGCGGCTTTTGTCAATGATGCAATAAATTGGCTGAGACTTCTCATCCTCATATTGATTTACCATGAGTGAAGCACGCCTTCCGGTAGCCTTCCAATTTATACTCCTGTAATCGTCTCCCCGGATATAATGTTTGATGTGCTCAAATTCATAACTATGACCAATGCGTCGAATTTTTTTGACACCCACATCATGACTTGAGTGTTCGAAAGCCTTGATCTCATATTTTTTCATTTGGATGATCGAAGGATACACCGGAACGACAGCGATCGCATCGGTGCTGATCCTGCGCTTGATCAATTGAAGCGAGCTCGCCAGAAATAAATGGATCTTCCCAAAAGCGTACTCGCCTCTTGTCAACGGCCTCAGTGTGTATCTTTCAACGTGATTTTTGTTTCCACCGAGCCGGAATCGCCTGCTAAAATCACGAATCTGAAACTGCTCGGGCAACTCATCAATCATCTCAGTATGAAAAAGCAGGGATGATAGATTGCGAACAGCGAGTTTTATCTCGTTATCATCTCCCAGCGAGAGAACCTGAGGTATGATACGCTCAGCATTTACCACAACGTTCCTGCCCAACAGGATCAGGACATCAATAATCACGATCAGGGCAAACAGCACAAGGGCGGTTTGTACGAATGGCAACAGAAAAGGAAAAGGATAAGAAGCCATCATGGCTGCAATCAGGACAACCATCACGTAATAAAACCGCGAAGCTAGAAAAAGATTCTTCATATCATCGCGGCACCTCTACTCGTTCTGTAATCTCTTTGATAACCCTCTCGCTGTCTATGCCTTCCATCTCGCGTTCTGCCGTAAGCACGATACGATGGTTCAAGACAGGGTAGATCACATATTTCACATCATCTGGCGTTACAAAATCACGGCCATTTATTGCAGCGATAGCCTTGGAGGCTCGCATGATTGCCAGGGATGCACGGGGCGATGCACCGAGCAGAAGGTCGCCATTGTTTCTTGTGTTGTCTGTCAACTTGGCGATGTATTCCAGGATTTCATCTTTGATCAATATCTTCTCAATCAGTGCCCGGCATTCCCTCAGATCTTCTTTGGAGATGACAGGGCTAACGGAATCGATTACTTTCGTTCCGAAATCGTTCCTGAATTTCTTAAGTATCTCCAATTCTTGTTGCAAAGAAGGATACTTCAGTACAATCCGAAATAAGAACCGATCAAGCTGTGCTTCGGGCAAACGGTAGGTGCCTTCGTGCTCGATTGGGTTTTGCGTAGCAATTACCTGGAAGGGAAAGTCCATCGGGTAGGTTGTGCCATCAATCGTGATCTGACGTTCTTCCATAACCTCAAACAGTGACGATTGTGTTTTGGCAGGTGCACGGTTGATCTCATCGATGAGCACAAGGTTAGCGAATATCGGACCTTTATTGAAATTGAATTCAGATGTCTTCAGGTTAAAGATCGTAGTGCCAGTCACATCGGTCGGCATTAAGTCCGGTGTAAACTGGATTCTGGAAAAGCTTGCTGACACTGCCTTTGCCACAAGTTTTGCCGTTAAGGTCTTGGCAATCCCAGGAACGCCTTCAAGCAGAATGTGACCACCTGTAAAAAAGCCTGCTAGAATTAAGTCGATAACCGAGTCCTGTCCAACGATCACTTTGGCAACTTCATTCTTTACAGCCATGACTCTGCGGTTCAGAAGATCAAGTCCAGGTTGAAGCTCACTTCTGTTTTCAATGTTTTGTTCTTCCATAGGGGTTATTATATATTCATTTGCAATGTTTGTAAAAATGGTCGATGGCATTGTACAACGCTATGAGCTGGTGAGCGCCAATACTTTCGTAAGGATTTTTTTCGATCCTTTGATATTGAACAAAAATGGATTCAATGTGATCGATATCTATTTGTGATTTCTCCGCTAGTCGTTTGAAATGGTTTGGCGTGAGTTGTGCATTCTGAATTCCGTATTTTGACCGGATGAAATACTGGAAATACTTCATTTTTTTCAACGCGATATCTTTGTTGTTTCCGTTTTCAAAATGCAAAGCCGACACCATTTTAACGTACTCCAATGATGTGTTGATTTTTTCTTCGCGAATCGGAATGATCCGTTGTCTGCGCTTCGCCGTGAATACGGTGTAGAGTATCGCTGATACGAGCATCATCCACCACGCATACTTTAAACTGTCGTGCTGCATGATCAGTGCAAGCGGGTTGCTTGGCGTTTCATCAGGAACAAACTGCGATCTGCCGAATTCATCCCAGATAATTGTCTTTCCACGAAGGTGGGAGAACACGCCAGCCGCGTACTCAACCTTATCTTTTGAGCGAACAAAATAATTAGTGAAGACTATTGGATTTGTGTGAACATATAAATTCCCTTTTCCGAATCGAAGCCTGAAAAAATTCACCGCGTCATTATCAAAATGACCTAGTGCAACGAGGGATTGTGCTGAATCGCAAAAGACGTCAGCTTGCAACGCCATCCACGTATAGTTTCTGATTTGACTTCCGGGCTTGTAGGTGTAGTTATAACCTTTCGCAGAACGCAACTCGGGATGGTAAAAATTTAATGTTGCTGACGACATAATATGGTCGCTCAGAAACATTTCATTTTCGCATTCAGCGCGAAAAATGGAGTCGATAATGGTGTAAGGCAAATACCGTGTTGCCACAAATGCATCGTTGCCAGAATAAATAAAGTCGAGGAGTGATTGCACGTCATCATCGCTTAACGAGAGTTCCGAGCCGATAAACACGTAATCGGCGGGGAAGGCGATTGAATCTTTAGCAAGGAGCATACTCAACGGAATTTTGTCGTTGAGCAAAAACTTTTCACCTGGGCGATAGCTTTCTAATAATTTTCGAATAAACAAAGTACCATAAGGCTGATCGCTATCTGTTTTGTAGTTCTCGTTCCATGAAAACGACTGCTTATCGTTTCTCCCAAAATAGAAATACATGATCAGCAAGGCCACGAGTACTGAGAAAAGCGCGAGAAGAATGGTGTTCTTTTTCACGAGGTCTTGAATTTTTGATTGATCTCCTGAAATTCGCGTCTCAACTCCTTGTACCGGTCTTCATTGGGAAAATGTTCTCCGTACCAGACCCGTTCATATTCGATCGTAAGCTTTCGTATCTCCTCGAAATAATATTGTTTTGAAAAAAGCTCACTGAGGTAATCCCGGTTGGTCTTGTCCTTCGTCCAGACGATCCTTCCGCTTTCGTTCAGTTTCTTAAGCAGGTCGAGGAAGTATAACCTTATGGCAAGTTTGTAGTCGCGTGCGCGGTGCGCTTTTGAAATAAGCTCTTCCGTGTCGAGGGTTGTAATGTCATGGATATCGTCGGAATCTCCCTCCGTAGTGCGGGTTCGTTTCGGGTTTGATTTGAAAGAAGTAGTGCGAACTACCTGCACCAATATTATAATGATGATACTTGCAAGAGCCACATAAAATATGATCTGACCTACGGGTCCGAGCCAGCTCATATCCAGCGTTTCACTGTCCTCATCATAGGAATAGCGATCACCGCTTTCATTATTATCAGTTGTTCGGGCCCCGGAATTAGCAGTCGGCTCTTCTCCACTTTGCTTTTCTGATTGTGGTGTTTCTAATGTGCGTTTATCCGAATAGTTGCGCGAGCCCACGATCTCTTGCCATTTCTTTTCATCGAATTTTCTGATCGTAATATTTTCCGACGAATATTCCTGTGTAGTGGTCAACGTTGATGGCGCTTGCGTTCGGGACAATAGCCTTTCCAAGGCAGGGTCCTGCGGCAACTCTGAAGAAGACCCGTCGGCAGCCTGACCATACGACACGACGGAAACAAAAAATAAGAGCATCAACAAACCAAATCGCTTCATCGATACTGCTGTTTTTGTGAACGTGCTCCCATGCGTGCAATGGCTTCCTTCAAAAATTTTGCAGTGTTTACTTCCTCAAGGGTAAAGTATAAAAAGCCCGTTGCCACGGAAAGAATCGGAAGAATGAGGTTAAAGGAAAACACTTTCACGAAAGTTTCAAGGAATTTCAGTGCGGTACGTCCCCAGGTATCCGTTAACGCAAAGTTCCATGACATAATACTTGAATACATCAGCACAAGAGGAGCGGAAAGCACCATGAGAAAAGAAAACGAGAGTATCAACATCATTGCTTGAAACTCAATTAACTGGCGTGTGCTGAGTCCAAGCGACCACCCCTTTGCTACTCCCGCGCCGATGTTGGATCGCGTGGTCAACTGTGAAAATGCCATTAACAGGAGGAGACCAATCAACGTAACCAGAAGGATAATACCTGCTGTGCCGAGGTAAATCAGTCCATACATCAGCGCTACCAGCACCCATACCTGCAATAATGATTTTATATTCAATTTAAAAACTGTTCTTCGAAACTCGACGTCCAGTAGCGCCATGACGCGATAAAGGATAAGCGAAACACAGACTGAATTCATTAAAATAAAAAGTGGAGTGTCTGTTTTTGTAGCGAAGAACATATTTGTGATCAGTTCCAGCAGCCATCCATCGGTAACATAAACAAGCACATCCGCATCCGTATGTCGCAAGTACTGGATGATTCCTGATTGCGCTAGCGATATGACCAAAATCCATGATAAAAATCCATTTGCATTTCGCGTATAAAAGTGAAACGTGTCCTTCAAAATCTCAGCGTTGTTCTTCAGCTTTGTAAAGCTTAATGGTTCTGTCAGAGAAGGTGCGAGCCTCACTTCCTTTAGTGGCTGACTGAATCCTTTCTTCGATTGCCACCAGGGATATACTACAAAATATCCAACGATGAAAGTTGCTGACACCAGAATGAAGAACATTTTAATACTATCAGGCATGTTCGTATAGCGAGTGACGAAACTTTCAATGATTGCCGCAATGACAAACACCGGCGTAATTCCTACCATCAGTTTCAATGAGCGAATCGCAGAAATCTGGAAGGCTTGCAAGCGCGACAACGTGCCAGGGAAAACAAGACCTCGTCCAAGTGTTAAGCCTGCACCTCCCGCCAATACGATCGAGGATATCTCCAGCGTACCGTGGAGCCATATCGTGAGGGCAGATTCCAGGAATAGCCCGCGCTCTGCAAAAAAATACTGAAAACATCCCACCATAATTCCATTATACAGCAGCATTGCCAACGTTCCGATCGCGAGGAATACCCCGAGCACGTAGGTGCGGAATGCGACCATTAGG
>CBQWHS010000168.1:0-7662 GCA_967728665.1 uncultured Chryseosolibacter sp.
CTCGTTTTCATGCGCAATTAGTTTTTTGATTCTGACGCGTCTTCTGTTCAGAACATTGACAATTCGATTCAAAATCGAAAAGTTGTTGTCTGCATTTACCACCAGCGTGAATTCCTTTTTCATAATATCCATTTTATTTTGCAGCTCCCTGCATTTACTTACTTCGACTCTATTTTTAAGTTCCCGGAGGCAGTTCAAGCATCACATCGGATACACATCCTCCTGCCGGAACCATCGGAAATACATTGTCTTCCTTGCCGACAACAGCTTCAATAAAATATGGTGTCTGCGCGTCCAGCATTTCTTTCAAGGCTGCCGTCAGTTTTTTGCGATCAGCAACCTTCTGTGCCGGGATATCATAAGCCTCGGCCAACTTCACAAAATTGGGGTTAATCATTTCGGTGAATGAATATCGTTTTTCATGAAACAGTTGCTGCCACTGGCGAACCATTCCTAAAAAACTATTATTGAGCACAAGGATCTTCACAGGAATTTTATACTGCATAATGGTTCCCAATTCCTGAACAGTCATTTGATATCCTCCATCACCAATCACAGCAACTACTTGCTTATGTGGCATCGCAAGTTTTGCACCCAAAGCTGCAGGCAAGGCAAATCCCATCGTACCTGCGCCTCCGGAGGTTACATTAGTCCGTGGATTTTTGTATTGATAATAACGGGAAGTTGTCATCTGATGCTGACCAACATCGGTTACAACAATCGCTTCTCCGTTTGTTAATTCAGAAAGGCAATTGATCACTTCACCCATGCTCATTTCAGCAGATGAAGGGTTGAATTCTTTGCTGATGACTTTTTCGTATTCTATTTGATTGAGCTTGTGGAAACTCTGGATCCATTGTTCATGGTTTCCTGGCTTGCAATATCCAACCAATGCCTGAAGTGCTTCTTTTGCATCGGCGTGAACTGCTACATCCGTATGAACAATTTTTCTAATCTCAGCTTTGTCGATATCAATGTGAACAATCTTCGCTTGTTTGGCATAGCGGCTTACGTTTCCAGTGACACGATCATCAAAACGCATCCCGATACCAATAAGTACATCGCACTCATTTGTGTTCACGTTAGGACCGTAATTTCCGTGCATGCCAAGATATCCTACATAATTTGGATGATCCGTTGGAAATGCTCCTAATCCTAGCAACGTAGAGGCTACTGGAATTCCTGTCTTCTCTGAAAGCTCCAGGAGCTCTTTTGAGGCATCGGCTAATAATATCCCTTGCCCGGCTAAAATATATGGACGTTTCGCGTTATTGATTAATTCAGCAGCAGCTTCAACCTGTGATGATACCAATTTCGGCTTCGGCTTGTATGTTCTTACGTTCTCACACTTCTTGTAAGTGGGAGCATCGATCATTTCATTCTGTGCATTTTTGGTAATGTCAATCAGCACAGGCCCTGGCCTTCCGCTTGTCGCGATGAAAAATGCTTTAGCAACTGCATCAGCAATGTCCTTTGCCTCCGTTACCTGAACATTCCATTTCGTTACAGGGATTGTCGTGTTCACAACATCCGTTTCCTGGAATGCATCTGTTCCAAGCAAGTGAGCAAAAACCTGTCCTGTAATGCAAACCAATGGAGTTGAATCAATCAGGGCATCAGCTAATCCGGTTACAAGATTTGTAGCGCCTGGCCCAGACGTTGCAAATACAACTCCTGGTTTTCCAGAGACACGGGCGAATCCCTGCGCTGCATGAATCGCTCCTTGCTCGTGACGAACAAGAATGTGTTCCAGGCGATCCGCATAGTGATACAGCGCATCGTATACCGGCATGATTGCTCCGCCAGGATATCCGAAAATCGTTTTCACGCTTTCCGCTACGAGGCATTCAAGCAATACTTGTGAACCCGAAATTTTTGGTTTCGGTTGTTTATCAGCTTCTACTTTAGATTCAGTCTTCGTCAGTAACGCATCCATCAGCAGCAGTTTTTACTTGTTTAGCATACTTCAACAATACTCCATTCTTCGCTTTGAGGGATGGTTGTTTCCATGCCGCTCGCCTTTTTGCAATTTCACTCGTGTCCACGAGCAGGTTTATCTGATGACCCATCACATCAATCTCAATAATATCGTCATCATGAACCAACCCAATTAGTCCGCCTTCAAAAGCTTCCGGTGTAATATGACCGACAACAAATCCGTGAGTGCCTCCGGAGAATCTGCCATCGGTAATCAACGCGACACTTTTTCCAAGGCCTGTTCCCATAATTGCTGATGTTGGTTTCAACATTTCCGGCATACCGGGTGCGCCTTTCGGGCCAACATTACGAATCACTACAACATCGCCACTTTTCACTTTGCCACTTTGGATCCCCTCGATGAGTGCAAACTCACCATCGAACACTCTTGCTGGTCCTTTGAAAAGTTGTCCTTCTTTGCCGGTAATTTTCGCGACTGATCCATTCTCTGCAAGATTCCCGTAAAGGATCTGAAGGTGTCCTGTTTGTTTTAAAGCTTTCTCTATTGGATAAATGACATCCTGCTTTTCAAAATCAAGTGTCACTGCTTTCTCTACATTCTCACGAAGTGTTTTACCAGTAACGGTCAAACAATCACCATGAAGAAATCCCTTGCTCAACAAATATTTCATCACGGCAGGAATTCCGCCGATGCGGTGTACTTCTTCCATGAGATATTTTCCACTTGGCTTCAAATCCGCAATCAAGGGTGTCTTGTCAGAGATACGTTGAAAATCTTCCTGCGTAACAGAAACACCAACTGCACGCGCCATCGCAATCAAATGCAATACAGCGTTTGTTGATCCGCCCAAAGCGACAACGACAGTAATTGCATTCTCAAAAGATTTTTTTGTCATGATATCTTTTGGTTTGATATCATGTTTCAAAATATTGTAGATCGCTTCACCTGCCAATTTGCACTCTTCAGATTTCTCTTTGCTGAGTGCAGGATTCGACGACGAGTAAGGCAATGACATTCCCAACGCTTCAATAGCAGAAGACATTGTATTCGCCGTATACATTCCACCGCAGGCACCAGCGCCTGGACATGAATTTTGAACAACGCCTTTAAAATCTTCTGGCGTGATAGTTCCCGCCATCTTCTTCCCGAGCGCTTCAAATGCAGAAATAATATTAAGCTTTTCGCCCTTCCAGTTTCCACCAGCGATTGTTCCGCCATACACCATGATCGATGGACGATTTAATCTGCCCATCGCGATTAATGCCCCAGGCATATTTTTATCGCAACCAACCACAGCAATAATGCCATCATAATATTGCGCACCAACAACGGTCTCAATTGAATCGGCAATCACCTCACGGCTCACAAGGGAATATCGCATGCCCTCTGTTCCGTTGCTCATGCCATCACTTACACCGATAGTGTGAAACATCAAACCAACAAGATCTGCATCCCATACTGCTGTCTTCACCTCTTGTGCGAGTTGATTCAAATGCATGTTGCAAGTATTGCCGTCGTATCCTGTGCTCACTATTCCAACTTGTGCTTTTTTAAGATCGTCTTCCGTGAGGCCAATTCCATAAAGCATCGCCTGAGCTGCAGGCAGCGTTGGATCTTGTGTTAATACTTTGCTGTATTTATTCAATTCAAATTGCTCACCCACAGCTTTCCCGTTCGTGCCAACGGTAGTGGTATGCGTAGATGATATTGTATGTTTATCCGAATCAGCCATTCAACTTTTATCCTACTTTGTACTTTAAACGTTCAACTTCTTACTTCTAAATAATTACGTAGCTAAAAGATTTCTCCAACACCTGACATTTATATGCCTCCTGCACAATTGCTCCTAAACTCTCTTTCCAACTTTTCGAAAATGTATGTGCATCGATTGACTCAATTCCGGCAATCTCTACCGCAGTTCCACACAGGAATGCACTGTCCGCACTTTCTAATTCATGTGGATTAATGTGTCTTTCCACAACAGGAATATCAAGCTCGCGACAAATATTCATAACCACATTGCGTGTAATGCTCGGGAAAATATGTCCGAGAGATGGTGTGTGCAGTACGCCATCTTTTTCCATAAAGAAATTTGCAGCAGGCGCGGCAGCAACATTTCCATTCATGTCCAACAGCAATGCTTCATCGTAGCCACGAACCTTTGCTTCACTGGTCGCCAAAATTCCATTTACATAGTGCCCAGAAATTTTCGCTTCAACTTTTATCGATGCTGGGTTTGGTCGCTGATAAGATGAAACACATAATCTTAATAACTCATCGCCGTGATATTTTCCCCACTTCCATGAACAGATCATGAGATAAACATCTTTTGGTGTGGTTAAGAACATGTTCGGTCCGCAATATGCGAGTGGTCGTATGTAAGCATCTGTCAAATTATTTTTTTCGAGAAGCTGATATGAGATTTGTGTTAATTCATTTGAGTCATATTCGAGAGGAATGCCTACCGCAGCACAACTTGCTTTCAATCGCTCAAAATGCTCGAACGCTTTGAAGAGCTTCACCCCATTCTGAGTTTGATAAGCACGAATGCCTTCGAAGGCTCCAAATCCATAATGCAACGACTGACTATAGAGATCAGTGTGTGCATCCATGGCTTTGATAAACTTGCCATTTAAGAAGAGCACCGTGTCTTTTGTGTAGTACATATTTTACAACTGTTAGTTTGTTATACCCTGTATAAAACAAAACCGCCCCCGAATATTCAGGGGCGGTTGGTTTATATCTTTCAAAAATTTATACCACTGTCGCCCCCGCGGATTTTATGAGTAGAATAATGACGATAACTAGCACAGAAACAAGATTTCTCACGTTTGCACCGCGGACGAGTTGACTTGTTATTGAATTAAAAAGTTGCATTTTGTTCTGTGACACTACAATTCTCACAAATAAACGTTTACCATTCAAGCTAATGCAGAAAAATATTTTTATCAGAACGAATGTTAGGGAGTTGATTGCGTGAGTGTTAGCTTGAAATAGTCAGTTATATTTCAACATTCGACGGGGATCAAAATGTTGATCGCGGACGGTTCGAATATCAAGAGAGGTTACGCTTCGTCTTTCACTATCAACTAACGAGAAACTGCAGTGGTTATTCATCTCGCAATACGTCAACGGGGTTCATATGCGCAGCGCGCAGCGAATGATAACCTGTAATCAGAATCGCGATAACAATGGTACTGAATCCCGTCACAATAAAAATTACTGGCGATGGTTCAACTCTAAACGCAAAATCTTCAAGCCAAAGATCCATCATCCAATACGCCAATGGTGCTGCAAGAACAAAAGCGATGATGATCAGTTTGATATAACCTTGCGTGATCATGAAAAGTATATTGAATGCAGATGCTCCTGAAACTTTACGGATCCCAATTTCTTTCGTGCGTTGTTCCAATGCATAAACGATCATTCCCAAAAGTCCTAGCGCAGCAATTAAAATAGCAAGTGCAGCCATGCCTGTAAGTATGTTTCCAAATTGTTGTTGGGTTGTGAATGTCGCAGCAAACAATTCATCAACGAAACGATAATCAAACGGTATATCACCAGCATGTTTCTTCCACATCACATCAAGTGCTCCTAATGTCTTTTGCCAATCAGCATTAGTCTGCGGCTTCACGCGAACAATAACGTACCTCCGATCGCCACCATTGATGGATCGATTGTTGACATGAAAGATTGCCATCGGTTCGATTGATGTTGCTAAAGACCAATAATTAAAGTCCTCCACAACTCCAACTACTTCGAATTGAGCATCATTATCATTTGGATAGAGTATTTTTCTGCCGATTACAGTTTCATCCAGTGTCCACCCTATTTTCCGGACAGTGCTTTCGTTAATGATTACACCGTTAACATCCGAAGGATTATTGATCGAAAAATTTTTACCATATTTTATTCTTGCACCAAGCGTGGGAATGAATCGTTCATCACCCGATGTAAAATTCAATTGAAGAACTTTGCCGTTCATTCCTTCTGCAGAAAACGAATCTCCACCAAACACGTCAGGAGGTGTTGAACTACACAATGAGGCATCAATAGCACCCGGAATGTTCAAGGCGTCTTGCTTCAAACTCTCGCGATTTTTTAACGCCTCCACATGATTCAATACCACGAGATTTTCTTTGTCGAATCCAAGGTCTTTTTGTGATACGAAATTCAACTGATCAAATACAATTGCGGTACAAATGATGAGAATAATAGAGATACTAAATTGGAAAACGACTAATCCATTTCTGAAAATTTTTCCATCTTTTCCAACTCTCAACTTTCCCTTGATTGCTTCTACCGGATTAAATTTGCCAAGAAAAAATGCTGGATAACTGCTGGAACATGCTGCCATGATGATCGCGATTCCGAAAACCCCTGGCAACAAGAATTTATTGTCTGAAAAATTAAAGGCAAGGTTTTTACCAGTCGCAAGATTAAAGAGCGGAAGGAGCACTTCAGACAAACCAATTGATGTCACTGCCGCGACAATACAGAAGATCAATGCCTCAATGAAGTAGCTGACGCCGAGTTGTTTTTTTCCAAGGCCCATAATCTTTTTTACACTTACTTCTTTAATTCTCCTAGTGAATTGAGCCGTTGACAAATTCATAAAGTTGATGCATGACAACAAAACGATAAAGATTGCGGCGCCTATAAAAGCATAAATGATTTTGATGTTTCCAGTGTCTGGAAAAGAGCCCACAACATCAACATCAGGGAGGTGCAACTTATTTATCGGTTGCAGAAACAACTCCCAATTTTTACCTGATTTTCTATATTCATCCCAGCTTGTGTTCATAACTGCGCGCAACGTTTCATCCGCGCGTTTTTGTGGAATGGTCGCCAACTTTTCCCGAACCGTTTCGATGTTTGCATTTTTATCGAGCAGTATAAATGTTTCCAGTTGCGTCCATACCCAGCTCCAGTGCAGTCGTTCTATGGGATAACCTTTCATTGACAACAGCAGGTTAAATTGAATTGTCGAATTGTCGGGAGTATCCTCAACAACCGCTGTTACTTCATACGTCTTTTCCTCTCCACCTGTCAGTGATCCAAAACGAATTAACTTACCAATGGGCTCTTCGTTGCCGAAATATTTTTCAGCCGTTGACTTTGTCATGACAACATTGTTGGCATGTTGAAACGCGGCATGTGCACTGCCTTTCAATATTCGAAAATTAAAAATTTTGAAAAAATTCGTGTCCGCTGCAAATATCTTGTCCTCTTCATGAGATATGATTTCTCCTGAAGGCCGGAGGTATGACACAATAAAGTCTCCCGGTGTATGAAGACTGGTGATTAATTCAACTTCTGCCAATTCTTCGCGCAAAGCAGTAGCCACGCCTGGACCCGTTCTGGAAAATTGTTGATCGGTGCCTTCTGCCCAAATAAAAGTTTGGTTGACACGATACAGCCGATCGCTGTTCGGATGAAAATTATCAAAGCTGAATTCGTGTTGAACGTAGAGATAAATAAGAATCGTACTTGAAAGACTGACCGTCAGTCCAAGCAAGTTGATGGAAGAAAATAACTTTTGGCGTTTAAGATTGCGTAGGAAAAGCAGAATATTGTAACGAAACATAAGTCCACGGTTTCGCTGACCTTATTCAAAGTTTGTACCAACGATATCAGCGTGATTTCGATCTAAATTCACAGCAGTGAATTTAATCATCGTTCATTATGGAAATTAAACGTTCGTTTTCGAGACGTTACGAATT
>CBQWHS010000169.1:0-7626 GCA_967728665.1 uncultured Chryseosolibacter sp.
AAGTAATCGCGCTTCATCATTCCGGACTTGTCAGGACTGATGACCAAAACCGACCGCTAACCAAAGCAGGAACGCTCGCTAGCGAAGACACACCTCAAGAGCAGTTGGACTGGTATGCCAACGAAGGCATTAAGGTAAGTTGCATCATTCAAGCCGTCAGTGAAGCCAACTTACCTGCGGACATGGAGAGTCTGCGAAACACAATTCTTAAGAAAACAAAAGATGTTAGTGCCGATCTGAAAGATGCTGCGCCTATCTCAACGCAAGTACAAATCCCGACAATTCCCTTATCTATGCCTCCTTCACCTTCCATATCATCTGCTTCGACTCCGGTTGAAAAAAAATCTGTGCAATATTTCGAAGTGCTGTTAAGTCGCGATCGGACTCTTGCCGAAGATTGGAAAATGCGCGCGGTTAAACTTGTTCCAGGTTTGCTGAAGCGAAGGCCGTTAATCTCTGATGGTGTTGACGCGCTCAGCGAACGACTTGAGTACATTGAGGTATCATCTTCCGAGAATCCCTGGAAGCTTGCGGAGAAAATCGAAAACCTCCCACAGGTTGAAAGCTGCACACCGGACCTTGAAGTCTACACGGATATCGGTCTTGGACAAGATTCGCGCGAGGTAGCGCTTGAATCTGCCATCTACAATGATGGCACTGCGAGTGTGAATGAGGAGGAGTTTAAAGCGCAGTGGACAAACGCGGAATGGTACAAGAAAGCGATTGCCATGAAGGCATATCCAAATTATCACCGCCAATGGAATTGGCTCGCGGTCAACTGCCCGGAAGATGATAAACGCAGGAAAGATCACTGGGTAGTAATCAAAGATAATCTTGCAAAGTTGCGTTACGTGCAACTTGACACAGGGTACACCCGGCATTCTAAGTCTTTTTCCGGCTATGACCTGGACAAAGATCATGACTTCATCGATGATGATATGGATGCTGAAGACCGCGCGAAGGAATTCAGCGATAGATTCCTGTTGAAATTTCCGAGTCACGGAACTCGAACCGCTAGCCTTACCGTTGGGCACAAGTTGGTTCCCGATAGTAGCAATCTCGACGGCAACTCCGGAATCCTGACTTTCAATGGGGTCAATCCTGCCAGGTTAATTCCTTACCGGATTGCCAAGTCAGTCATACTCATCGGTCGTGGACAAGACATGGTGAGTGCTGCGAGCTATGCTATTCAAAATTTCACCGATGTCATGTTCATGTGTATGGGAAGCTACCCTCGTCCTATGTTTGACTTGATTGCTCGTGAGGCTTATAAGAAAGGAGTGATCTGGGTATGTGCAGCCGGTAATGAAGTTGAACTCGTGATTGCTCCTGCAATGTACCCGGGAACAATCGCGGTCGCAGCCATCAATCCGGATGACCTTCCGTGGAAGGGCAGTAGTAATGGAAAAGCCTTGGACATCGCTGCGCCTGGCGAATCGGTTTATGTTCCCTTTGTAGATAAAAATGGAAATGAGATTATGGTTTATGGGGACGGAACCAGCTATGCCACCCCGCATGTAGCCTCAGCGGCAATGTTATGGAAAGCCAAAAACTTTGATGAGATCAAAACAAAATACAAAGAGCCCTGGCAGATTGTTGAAGCATTCCGTTTCGCCTTGAAAAAAACGGCACGCAAGCCAAAGAACTGGCCTGAGGGACATTTTAAGGTATATGGCGCTGGTGTGCTCGATATCGATGCCCTGCTTGCGTTAAAGCTACCGGATCCGAAAGACCTTAAGAATGCATATGAGGATGTCCCAGATGTTGACACGAAAGATCTCGGTGTTCGTGAAGCTGCACATTTTATCTGGAACGTTGTAAAACGAAAATTCAAGAAAGGTCCTCTTGAAAGTCTTCAGGGAACAACAACACTCAGCGAACGTGGACAAGCTGCACTCAGTGCTTTCGCGCCTATGCCCAAAGGGCCGCTCGAGGCAATCGAAACAGTGCGCCACATTGATGCTGACAATCTTTTACGCAATTTCTTCAACCAATAATCCAGTCACGTTATGAGTTACTTCGATTTTCATTTGCATGCAGTCTTTAAAAAATTCATTTGCAAATTTGAGTTGCAATATCCAACGCAGCTCGCTTCAGGTGATTTGATAGGAGAGATCGACCTGAAGAATGCCATTCTAGATATCGCAGACGAAGAATTTCTGCACATACTCGAGAGTCAATCAAGTATTAACCAGTTGAAGAAGGGGAGTTTCGTGCTCGGTGTTGCCGGAATAGCACCTTTGGAAGCTGTATTTGCCGAGCGACAAGGATTTTTTGGAAAACTGCTCAACTCCAAGGTTACACGCCCAGTGGATCAAGAATACTTCAACAAGATTCGTGCACGTGAGATTTCATACTACCAACTTTTCATTCGCGAGCTCAATTTATACAACAGCCTCGACAAAGCCGGAGTTCTGAAAGTCATTTCACGGGCTGCTGGAAGCATCCCTTCAGGAAACAAGATGATGTTTGCCATAGGCATGGAAGGTGGCCACAGCTTATCACGTTGCAAAGTTCGAAGTCCGGGTGTTCGTGATCAATTAGCTGTCACCACGGGAAAAGGAGATGCACTTTCAAAAGATTTCGAAGCATCACCACTACTCACCGCGGCAGAAAGCCTGCAACATTTGCAGCAGGCGATGTGGGATGAAGGAATGGATCTGTGTTATCTAATCCTGACGCATTTGTCATATATCCCAGAACAGCTTTTGGCAAGTCATGCCTACGGAATAAAGATGATCGCTAACACCGCAGTGTATCCCCGCGGCAATGGGGTTTCAAATGCAGGAAAAGATGTAATTGATGCAGCCTATGGCTTACACGTAAAAGATAAGGAGGGAAAGGTTGTGCCCGCGCCTGTGCTCATCGACATCAAGCATATGAGTTTGAAGTCGCGTTTGGATTTTTATCAGTATCGCAAAGAGAAAAAATACGATCGTTTTCCGATTCTTGCCAGCCACATGGGCGTGACTGGTTATTCGATTGACGAATGGAAAGCTGCGTTGGAAGAAGACAAACTTATCCGCGAAGGGGATGTGCCGGTTGTCTCAGTTAAAATTGACCGGAAGTCAGCTGGCGAATGGGGACTGATCAATAAGAATTTTACATACAACGCCTGGAGCATTAACATGATGGATGAAGACATCCAGGAAGTTTTTAACAGCAACGGGCTTATTGGTATCAGTCTCGATGTGCGCATTCTGGGTTGGCAGAATATTCTGTCGAAAGGCGACAAAGAAGAAATACTTTCATGGGAAGATTACCGGTATCTCTTTCCGAACCGCGCTGTTCAATTAGCAAAAGGCGAAACATTTGTGGAGTCCTTTATAAAACCAACACAGGAGGAACGTCATCCATTGGCCATGTGCTTTAATATTCTTCATGTGGTTTGGGTAGGAAAGACATACACGTCCATTGACCCCTGGAAACATATCTGTATTGGTAGCGATTTTGATGGACTAATCGACCCGGTGATTAATTGTCGTGATGCCGGAAAATATCCGGGTCTTCAAAATAGTCTTTTGAAGTGGCTTCCGGTAGCGGAGAAGGCATACTGTAATGAACACAACACAAGTCCGTTGCTTCCGAGAGATTCAAAAGGTCTGCTCGACCAGCCGGCGATAAAAAAAATTGTCGATGATGTGATGTTAAACAATGGCAAGAAATTTATGGAAGATTGGGTACAAGGGAAATTTGTTTGAGAGCGTGTCTGGTAAACCTTATCTAAATTTATTTTTTTTCTTGCAATCGAAGATTATAGCTATTTATTGAAGCACTTCAACGCAAGAAGAGATTTGTTTATCGGGAATAGTTGGTCGTTTCATTTTGCCCTGCTTTAAGCCAAGACAAATTAAAAAAACAATTTCCTTTATGTGAGTTGACGCTTGGGCTAAAGCCTTTCGTCTCCGGTTTCCACCACGAGCTTCAAGTTCTAAACCTCGTAAATCACGCCTGACAAAAATCAGTTTTTCATACGACAACGGTCATACAGGCCCTGTGACGTCCGTTCTACTTTTATGCTGAAGAATTAATCGCATAAATCGCGTCACCTAACTTATGGAAATCGAAAAATTCAGTTACGACAACAAAATTGTCAAGGCGTTCATGATCGCCACCGTTGTGTTTGGACTGGTTGGAATGCTTGTCGGTCTCACCGCAGCAATTCAACTTGTGTATCCCATCTTTAATTTTGATACTCAGTACACAACATTTGGCCGCATCCGGCCTCTCCACACCAATGCAATCATTTTTGCTTTCGTTGGTAACGCTATGTTCGGTGGGGTCTATTATTCCATGCAACGATTATTAAAGACCAGGATGTTCAGCGACAAACTTAGCTGGATCCATTTCTGGGGATGGCAACTCATTATTGTTGCAGCAGCTATAACACTGCCGTTGGGAATCACGACATCAAAAGAATATGCCGAGTTAGAATGGCCAATTGATATTGCGATCACTATTATCTGGGTTGTGTTTGGCTGGAATATGATCGGCACCATTATCAAGAGACGCGAGCGACACATGTATGTCGCGATTTGGTTTTACATCGCAACGTTCGTTACTGTTGCGGTGCTGCATGTGGTGAACTCTTTTGAAATGCCGGTAACTCTTTTTAAAAGTTATTCATGGTACGCTGGCGTGCAAGATGCGCTTGTGCAATGGTGGTACGGGCACAATGCAGTTGCATTTTTCTTGACAACACCGTTTCTGGGAATGATGTACTATTTCCTTCCTAAGGCCGCCAACAGACCAGTATACTCTTACAGACTTTCCATCATTCACTTTTGGTCACTCATTTTCATATACATATGGGCTGGTCCTCATCATCTATTATACACTTCACTTCCGGATTGGGCTCAATCACTGGGAGTTGTTTTCTCGATCATGTTAATTGCTCCATCATGGGGAGGGATGCTTAACGGCTTGCTCACGCTGAGGGGTGCTTGGGACCGTGTTCGTGAAGATGCTGTTTTGAAATTTATGGTTGTTGCTGTTACGGCATATGGAATGGCAACGCTTGAAGGACCGCTTCTTTCGCTTAAGAATGTAAATGCCATTGCTCACTTTACGGATTGGATAGTGGCTCACGTTCACGTGGGTGGTTTGGGATGGAATGGGTTCATGATCTTTGCAGTGTTGTATTGGGTTATCCCACGCATGTGGAATACCAAATTGTATTCAGCAAAACTTGCGAACACACACTTCTGGTTAGGTACACTTGGAATTATTTTCTACGCCCTGCCGATGTATGTATCAGGCGTTGTGCAAAGTTTGATGTGGAAAGAATTCAATCCTGAAGGTTTCCTCGTCTACAAAAATTTCCTGGAAACAACAGTCCAAATTCTTCCTCTTCACGGACTCCGTGCACTCGGTGGTGCATTCTATCTGACAGGTGCGATCATCATGACATACAATTTGATCAAGACTGCTTACAGCGGAACCTTTGTTGCAAATGAACCCGCAGAAGCAGCGCCCCTCATAAAGGAATATGTAGCGACTTCCGGCGGATGGCACCATCGCTTGCTGGAACATAAACCTGTGTTGTTTACTGTTCTCTCGTTAATCGCTATTCTCATAGGAGGATTTATCGAACTGGTTCCAACATTCCTTATCAAATCAAATGTTCCAACGATAACCAGTGTGCAACCATACACGCCATTGGAATTGCATGGACGTGATATTTATATCCGTGAAGGGTGTGTGAATTGTCATACACAAATGGTACGACCTTTCCGTTCCGAAACAGAACGCTATGGTGAATATTCCAAGTCGGGTGAATTTGTTTATGACCATCCATTCTTGTGGGGTTCAAAAAGAACAGGCCCGGATCTCCATCGGGTGGGAGGTAAGTATTCAAACACATGGCACTATAATCACATGCTCGCGCCCGATGCCGTGTCTACAGGTTCAATCATGCCGGCGTATCCGTGGTTGTTTGAACAGTCGATAGACAAAGGCGCAACGGCAGGAAAAATTGGTGCACTGCGAACAGTTGGCGTTCCCTACGAAGAAGGATTCGAAGAAGAGGCCAATGGTAAACTTGAGCAACAAGCCAGCGAAATCACGAAGTCATTAAAAGCTGACGGTGTTGAAGTTGCTGACGATGCAGAGATCGTTGCCTTGATTGCATATCTGCAACGCCTTGGCACCGACATCAAAGCAGAGAGGACAGCTGCAAATAAATAGTCAATCAGTGAACCATCAATTAAACAATTAATCCAATGTACAAGAACGTTCTGCAAAGTATAGAGAACATCGAAGTTTGGCCGGTGATCTCATTTGTAATCTTCTTTATTTTCTTCCTCTGCCTTCTCCTGTGGGTTTTCACAACGGATAAAAAATTCATCGATAAAATGAGCGGCCTGCCCATGGAGGGAGATCAACCTAAATCAAGTTCGTCTACTTATAACTTTGAGTCATGAAGCGAATACTATCAATCTTCGTAATGCTACTTTGTTCTGTTGGAGCTTTTGCTCAGCAGGTTTCAGAAACAAAATCATTTTGGGCTGATCCGATCAATCATCCAATGACCCCACTGTATTTGGTCACGTGTTTTGTTTTTGTCGTAGTGATCCTGGTTTGTTTTGTAGCGCTCTACATGATCCGCATACTCAACATGTTGACAAATCAAGCTGAAAAGGAACGCGCAGAAAAACTGGGAATAGTTTATGTGCCAAAACCTTCCTGGTTCTCACGCTTTTCACAAACTATGAATGCCTCGGTGCCGCTTGAGTTGGAAAAGAACATTGAGCTTGATCATAACTATGATGGCATCAAAGAACTTGATAATCATTTGCCTCCGTGGTGGAAATGGTTATTCTATGGCACAATTGGTTGGGGCGCTGTTTATCTTTTCCTGTTTCATATTTCAAACAGCCTTCCTTTATCATTGGATGAATATCAAACTGAAGTAGCGATGGCAGAAGAGCAGGCAAGAAAAATCAAAGCATCTCAGCCTCAAGCCGAGGTCGATGAAAACGCACTCACATTTACATTGGATTCTGTATCCTTCATTGCTAAAGGCAAAAGCGTTTTCATGGATAATAATTGCGGCTCGTGTCACCGAACCGATGGCGGTGGGAATGGCATAGGTCCAAATCTTACTGATCAATATTGGTTGCATGGCGGACATATCAAGAATGTGTTTGGCACGATCAAGAATGGCGTTGTGGAGAAGGGGATGCCGGCATGGGGAAAATCATTAAGTCCTCAACAGGTGCGCGATGTAACATTTTTTGTGTTGAGTCTTCAGGGAACAAATCCGGCTAATGGAAAGGCGCCACAAGGGGAATTATATAAAGAAGTGGCTACGAAAAGCGACAGCACCAACGTTCAAGCATCGCTTTAATAAAAATAATAACATAGAAGGATGGAAGAGGCCGCGAAATATGATATCAGAAAAGAAAGGCTGGCGAATAGCAACTCCGGCTCATTCTCTTATGACGAAGAATTTCGTGATACCATTGCAACGGTTGATGAGAAGGGTAAACGCATTTGGATCTATCCGAAAAAACCATCAGGCCAATATCACAAATGGAGAGTTGTCGTAACGGTAGTATTATTATCGCTACTATTTGGAGGTCCTTTTATAAAAATTCACGGACAGCCGTTTTTGCTTCTTAATGT